>JAATGW010000395.1 GCA_015654495.1 Chitinophagales bacterium | reverse complement strand
GTTATGGTCAAGACTGAGCAGCTGACGCATTCTGTCCACAAATATCTCTACGGGCACCACCGGCATTTCCATTCTTTCCGCAGAGATATTAAACCTTCTGTAATTATCAAAAGGGCGGAAAATAAATGCCTCGCCGTTTTCATGTTTATATGCCTTGATACCTTCAAAAATAGCCTGGCCATAGTGAAGCGCAGCAAGCGATGGTTCCAGAAGCAAAGGCTGATAGGGTTTTATCTCTACATTCTTCCATTCACCATTTTCAAAATCAGCCTCAAGCATATGGTCGGAAAAATATTTACCGAATGGCAAATGATCAAGGTTGATATCCTGTAATTTTGATCTTTCCACCTTCGTTATCTTCAGTCCCGTCGCAGCCAGCATGATATTCTAATTTATCACAAATAAACAAAAAAACGCCTAACCTATTGCCATAAACGATCTTAAAATCACCCGTTAACATATGAATTTTGAAGATTTTCAATTGCCTTCCATTCTTGTAAGAGATTTATATAGAGATTCTCTGGTTGATCTGAATGAAAAAAGAGAATTCAGGTTTTCCGACCATCAATTGGGTGATAACCAAAAAAATGTTCTGATCCTGGTCCGGAGTATCAACAACGAAGTGATTACAGAAAAAGAACTCAATTTTCTGAATGGAATACTTTCTGCCTGTAAATTAACCATCCGTGACGTTGCTATTTTTAATTTAACCCAGGCTCCCGGAATACGATACGATAAGTTATTAGAATATTATTCGCCTGTCTGTGTCCTTATGTTCGGCGTTACAGCATCAGATATTGATATGCCGGTCAATTTTCCTGAATTTAATATCTGTAATTTTCAGAAAGTCCGTTTGGTCAGGTCACCGTCCCTTGAAGAGGTGGAAGCAAATCAGTCATTCAAAAAAAGTCTATGGGCCTGTCTTAAGCAAATCTTCCTTTAATTCAAATGAAAAAACTTATTCTCGCCTCACATAATCCTAATAAAGCAATTGAGGTAATGAGGATATTAAAAGGAAACTATTCAATCCAGACCCTTAATCAGGCTGAAATTCATCAGGAAATTCCCGAACCTTATAATTCACTTGAAGAAAATGCAAGCCAGAAATCCCGTTTTATTTTTCAACTGACCGGGGAGGATTGTTTTGGAGAAGATACCGGTCTTGAGGTAAAATCACTCGGCGGTGAACCTGGGGTAAGATCTGCCCGGTATGCAGGTGAACATGCCGTGTCAGAACAAAATATTCAAAAGCTTTTGGATTCGCTGGGCGACAATCCGGCAAGGGATGCACGATTCAGAACGGTTGTTTCGCTGATACTCGGCGGGAAAGAATTTCAATTCCAGGGCACATGTGAAGGCACTATTACCTATCGGCCTATAGGCTCAAAAGGTTTTGGATACGACTCTGTTTTTATGCCGGATGGTGCTGAAAAAACATTTGCTGAAATGAGCGGAAATGAAAAAGATCTCTTCAGCCACAGGCGAAAAGCCCTGGAGAAGATGGCTGCTTTTCTGGAAAACTTTGATTTTCATTAAAAAATAGATTGCTTTGCGGTCAATTATGGTTTTTTTTGCAACAAATAATGAATACAGGCAACCATACCGTTTCTGATTCCGACTTAATCCGGGGATGCCTGGACGGTGATTATAAAATGCAGGAACTGCTCTACCAGCGGTTTTCGCCAAAAATGTATGCAGTATGCCTGAGATATTCCGGCAATGCGGAAGATGCTCAGGACATATTGCAGGAAGGATTTATTAAAGTCTATAAGAATCTTAATAAGTTCAGAAGCGAAGGCTCGTTCGAAGGCTGGATCCGTCGGATTTTTGTAAACACGGCTATTGAACACTATCGTAAATCGGTTCATATGTATCCGGTTACTGAGTCCCAGGAGCGGACAATGGAAGATAAAGACTGGTCGGCTTTTGATAAACTGGCAATGAAGGATCTTGTAAAAATTATCCGCGATTTATCTCCCGGATACAGAACGGTTTTTAATCTCTATGTGGTAGAAGGCTATACGCACCGCGAAATTGCCGACATGATGGGGATCAGCGAAGGAACAAGCAAATCGCAGTTGGCACGAGCAAAAACAATACTGCAGAACGTCATTTTGAAACAACTAAAGCAAAAGCACTAAACCGATTACGGTTATGCAATGGCAGCAAAAACTATATCATCATACTGAAGAACCTCCTGCGGAAACCTGGGAAAGACTGAAAAATGAACTTGCTCAGGAACCATTTCTCCTGAGAAATCAACTGGATTCATTTGAAGAAATACCTCCTGCAGACGCATGGAATAAAATCAGTATTGAAATTAAACCGGAAGAAAAGGCCGTTATTGAGACCCCTGTCCGGCATATTTCAAAACTAAGAATCTGGGCTTACGCAGCAGTAATTACCACAACCATACTTGTTATCACCGGGCTTGCTCAACTGATCAGGAACGAAGGAAATGGTTTTAGTTCTTCTGAACTTTCAGCAAGCATTTCAAGACCTGACACACAAGTGAAAAAAAATCAACTGTCAGCTCCACAGGTAATTTATTCGGATAGTAATTTTATCCTTGTATCTAACCAGGGCGGAGGTTATGACAGGGTGTCCTACAAGTTTAATGAAATGGTTGAAGCGATGTATGGAAAAAACAATTCCGGTAACAAGCACAAACAATACTGGAACAGCACACTCGCGAAGTGGAAATCTAAAATGGAGCATTCCTCCTTCATGCCTTCAGGATCAAATTTTTTCGACATGGCAGAAATGATTTCGGTTCTGGAAGAAAAATAAGCTCCAATTTTGTCCGATTGAAATTTTCACTACTGAATTTCACAGCATGGGCAAAAATCACATAAGCATTCCTGAGAAATTTATTTTTGAGACTACCATACCCGTACGCATAACCGACATAAACTATGGCGGGCATGCAGGCAACGACAGTATTCTTTCTTTGATACATGAAGCAAGAATGCAATTCCTATATTCCCTGGATCTTTCTGAAATGAATTTTGGCGGTGTCGCTCTCATCATGTCAGATCTTGCTGTTGATTTCAAGGCTGAAATAATGTATGGAGATAACACGCTTATCAGGGTATCCGTTTCCGAAATTTCGAAAGCAAGTTTTAATCTGATCTACCAGATAATAATAACACGAAATGACAAAGAAACTGTGGCGGCAAATGTCCGCACAGGAATGGTTTGCTTTGACTACGCTGCAAAGAAAATCAGGGCTATTCCAGGATCTGCACTCATAAAAATCAAACCCGGTTTTTTTTCAGAAGATCTATAAATTCCAGATCTTCCAGCTCTCTTCCGCCTGAATAATAAGCATATCGGTGCCGTTCTGAATTGCCGCACCATTTCGTTCAGCTAATAGCAGAAACTTTGTTTTTTCAGGATTATAAATCAGGTCAATGCAAAGATGCGAAACATTCAAGGCATTGTAATTGATTGCAGGCGCCTTGTCGGTATCAGGATACATTCCAACCGGACTTGTATTAATAATCAGTGTATGTTCCCTGATGATCACATCGCTCAGATCGGCATATGTCAGGTTTTCGGCAGTTTTGGTACGGCTCACGCGTTTCCAGCTGATATCCTGTTCGCCCAGAACATGCTCACCTGCTTTTGAAGCTCCTCCTGAACC
>JAATGW010000016.1 GCA_015654495.1 Chitinophagales bacterium | reverse complement strand
GGATAAAAATTAGTTCCTTCAGCAGCAATTACACCGCTATTGGTTTTAAATGCGTTGCGGATAGTTGGATAGGCGGCTGATGTTTCGCTGCTACGCAAGGGTACAACAATCTGTTGTTCGGCATCAAATCCCAGCGGCTGATTTCTTAAGAAATTCATCTGGTCCTGTATGATGATGGCCGCCAATACCAGGCCTATGGAAATCACAAACTGGAAAACGACAAGCCCCTTACGTAAAGCAGTAGCCGAAATGGAATTTGAAAATCTCCCTTTGAGCACTTTTACCGGATTGAATACCGACAGATAAAATGCGGGATAACTTCCGGCTATCAGTCCTGTAAAAATGGCCAGTAACAGGCCGATACCGATCGTTCCTGGTGCAAGGAGGTTTTGTGCTGTAAACTCCTTATTGGTAAGTTGATTGAATCCGGGTAGCAGCAGTAAAGCAATTATAAATGAAAACAGCAATGCGATAATGGCGAGGAAAACAGATTCTCCAAGGAATTGTTTCACCAGTCCGGACCTGCCCGCACCCATCACTTTCCGGATTCCAACTTCCGCTGCTCTTTTTACAGATCTTGCTGTTGAAAGATTCATGAAATTGATGCAAGCTATCAGCAAAATAAAAACAGCAATCGAAATGATGATATAGATATAAGTCATGCTGTTATTCGGGCTCACAATGGATTTTACTCCGGAATACAAATGAATTTTTGTAAGCGGGATCAGATTTAATTGTTTGTCAAATCCTGCTATATCAAGATCTTTTCTGGCATGTTTATCCATAAACCTTTTCAGGTTGGCCTCCACTTTTTTCGGATCGGTACCTGGCTGCAACCGGATATAAGTATAGAACATGTTGTTGCTGGAAAAATTCTGCTGCTGGGTACGCAGGAAATTACCCACCCAACCGGCATTGATCGACACAAAAAATCTCGCATCAATATGGGATCTGCCGGTTTCATCCTTTACTACACCTGTTACCTTGAACAACTGATCAGATCCGGTGATGCCGCTGATGCGGACGGTCCTGCCGAATGCCTTTTCTTTTCCAAAAAACTTTTCAGCCAGTTCTTCGGTCAGAACAAGATTATCCGGCGCCTCCATTGCGTTAGCCGCATTTCCTTCTACAAACTGGTAGTCGAACATCTGAAAAAATGTACTGTCCACCTGGTGGCCACGCGTTTCATACAGTGCACGCATTGGTTTACCCGGTTCTTCAATTTTGATGAGCGTTTTGTTTTCAATAATATTATCCCAGAGCCTCGCTGTTTGTACAATTTGCGGGAACTCCGTTTTCAACGCCGCTGCGTAAGGGGAGGAAAGGCGTGCCCATTCTTCTTTCTCACCTTTTAATGCAGCAACACTACTTACTACATAAATATCATTTGCAGCTTTGTGGTGCTTATCGAAACTCAATTCTGAATTTACGTACACAAGAAGCAGCATGCAACAGGTCATGCCAATTGCAAGTCCGAATATATTGATCAGGCTGAAGGTCTTGCTGCGACGCAGATTGCGGATGGCGAGTTTGAAGTAATTTGAGATCATGAGTTGATAGTTAATAGTTGATAGTTCTTAGTTCTTAGTAAGGCAGCAGGCAGTAGACGGTAGGCAGAAGTTAACAGCCAACAGCCATGGAAAGCCTGGGAATATTTTTCTGTTTTTATTAATTTAACTTTCCAAACAATACGCCTGGCCACTAAACACTATGTTCTTAGTAAGGCAGCAGGAAGTAGACGGTAGGCAGTTTCACTATCAGCCCGACGCTGATGTTTTAGTGAAAAATATCTTGAAAATTTAAACCAGTGAGCAGGAGGAAGCAACTTAGAAAAATTTTTCATCATTGATTTTTGTATATAGTTTTTCTGCCGGGAATACGGGATGACAAAGCAATACACAATATTTTTTTATCCCGCCTTCTTTCCGGCTCTCCGCCTTACCGGCAAAAGAAGGAAGTAATATAGTAGAAGCTAACAGCCATGGAAAGCCCCGGAATATTTTTCTGTTTTTATTAATTTAACTTTCTATACAAGACGCCTGGCCACTAAACACTATGAACTACTACTGCCTACCGTCTACTGCCTGCTGCCTGCTGCCTATTCTGAACGCAAACTCCTCGTCGGATTCACCAGCGCCGCCTTTATCGCCTGGAAACTTACTGTTGCCAAAGCAATTGCCATCGACAAAAATCCGGCAAATGCAAATATTTCCCAGCTGATATTTACCCTGTAACTATAACTCTGTAACCACTTACTCATCATCAGCCAGGCAAGCGGCGATGCAATGAGAAATGAAATCAGTACCAGTATTACAAAATCTTTCGATAATAAATTCCAGACACTGAATATCGAAGCACCCAGCACTTTCCGCACACCAATTTCCCTGGTACGTTGTTCAGCTACAAATGATGCAAGTCCGAATAATCCAAGACAGGAAATGATGATCGCCAGTAGTGAGAAAAACCCGGCCAGTTATCCTATTCTTACTTCCATGTTGAATTTCTTTGCAAACTCATCATCTGCGAAATTGTATTCGAACGGTTGTTCCGGATTAAATTTCCTGAATACAGGTGCGATCTTTTCGAGCGACTGCGAAGCACTCACCTTCGGATTGAGTTTTAACAGGGCAACATTGTCGCGGTCCTTATTTAAAACATACACAGATGGTTTTACAGTTTCATATGGCGACTGTGAGATAATATCGCTTGCAACACCGATCACCTGGAAAGTATTTTTATTCCAGACTATCGTTTGACCTATTGCGTTAGTAAAGCCCATATATTTTACAGCCGCTTCGTTTATGATCAACGCAGTGGTGTCGCTGGGAAAATCCCGGGAAAAGTCGCGGCCTTCCTTTATTTTCCAGTCGATGGTCTTTCCATAGTCCCATGAAACTGACATAAACGGAAAGTCGACTGAAAGGTTTGGATCTTTTCCCTGCCAGGAAAATCCGCTGCTGCTGCCAGCACCGCCTGTAGGTAGATTTCCGGCCTCTGCCATTTCAAGAACGGCACCACTGTTGAGCAGCTCTTTTTTTATAGCTTCGAAATGTTTATGAATTTCAGCCGTTCCGCTCTGCACCGCGATCACTCCACTCCGGTCATATCCAATCGGTCGGTTTTTTGCATACTGGATCTGCCTGTAAACAATTACAGTACCGATGATCAGTATCACTGAAACAGTGAATTGCAGCACCACAAGTACTTTGCGGGGAATTGCAGCAAAGCGTCCGGCTTTAAAAGTTCCTTTCAACACTTTCACGGGTCTGAACGACGAAAGATAAAGAGCGGGATAGCATCCTGATAACAGAGCTGTGACTAATGTAAAAGCCAGGCAGATCAGCCAGAAATACGGATTCGACCAGGGAATGGATAATTCCTTTTCTGCAACCGTATTGAAGAAGGGTATTAAAAGCTGAACCAGTAAGATTGATAAGGCAAACGCAAAAAGAACCGTAAGTACAGATTCCGTAAAAAACTGAATGATCAGCTGGCTTCTTAATGAACCAATGGTTTTTCTTATTCCAACTTCTTTCGCACGGTTTTCACTCCTGGCAGTACTCAGGTTCATAAAATTGATACATGCAAGTATCAGTACAAAAACACCGATGATCCCAAACATCCATACATATTGAATAGCACCGCCTACATTCACACCGTTTTTAAATTCAGAATACAGGTGCCACCGGCTCATCGGAAGCAGAAACAATGCGGGTTTCTTCTGCTGTAACATCGGGCTCACGTTCCTCAGTTTGGCATCTTTTATTTTTACAGATACTTTCTCAAAATCGGCGTTGTCGTTCATCTGTACAAAAAGAGTTGTAAAATTCGGTCGCCAGGGTTCTTCCATGGTTTTAAATCCGTTATCATTGTTATACAGAAAATCCCAGGAAGCAACAAACTGCAGGTTCGCAAAATCGGAGTTACGGGGAAAATCTTCGTATACACCGCCTACTTGCACTACCGGCATTTCATCTATTTTCAGCATTTTGCCGATTGGCTCTTCAGCACCGAAAAAGGCCCTTGCAGCAGTGGCTGACATTAAAATGGAATAGGGATCGTTCATGCTCTGGCTGCCTGAAATCATATGAAATTGCAGCATATCAGGTAATCCTTTTTCAAAGTAGCCGCCATTTTGTTTGAGCTTTTTATCGCCGAAAGTCATCAGGTGATCATACCAGCTAACGCCCATCACTACCTGCTTCAGGTCGCTGCCGTAATTCTTCCTCAATTCCTCAGCAAGGGGCCAGGGCATACTCCACCAGGTCTGAACCTCCCCGTTATTAGTCACATTCTGCAATACACGGCCAATGCGATCGTAATTATTAAACTTCTTATTAAAAGAAATTTCATCATAGATCCAGAGACTTATGGTAATCGCTACGGCCATTCCAATGGACAGACCAGTAATGTTGATGATCGAGTGCATCCGGCTTTTTCCGAGATTGCGCCAGGCGGATTTTATATAGTTTTTGATCACAGTTCTTAGTTGATAGTTGATAGTTGTTAGTTCATAGTT
>JAATGW010000422.1 GCA_015654495.1 Chitinophagales bacterium | reverse complement strand
TAACAAGCCCTTTATCAAGTCTCTCTTTCGCATAGTTCTTTAATTCATCATCGGTTGGTACCTTGCCGAATTTCTCAAGTGTCTCCAGAATAAATTTCAGGCATTCCTGGTTTGCAAGTCCGTGCAGCGGACCCGCAAGACCGTTCAATCCCGCAGCGAGTGAATAATACACATCGCTAAGCGCTGAACCAACTACGTGAGATGTAAATGCGCTTACGTTTCCGCTTTCGTGGTCACAGTGAACTACCATATACATTCTCATCAGTTTATACCAGTCATCCATATTGCCTTCAACGCCAAGCATGTATGCATAGTTCGCGCCCCAGTCAAGATCTTGCTTAGGCTTAATAATTTCACCCTTGCCGAATCTCTTCCTGTAAATTGCAGCTGCCAGGACAGGCATTTTTGCGATAAGATCAAGTGAATCCTCTAAAGTATAATCCCAGTAAAGATCTTTCTTTAATCCTTTATCATACTCACGCTTGAATTTTGAAACATAACTGAGTGATGTAACAAGAGCGCTGAGCATTGTCATCGGGTGAGCGTCCGCAGGGAATGCCTTCAGAACATCCCATATAAAATCAGGTACGTCCATCCTGCTGTTAATTTCCTTCTGCAGGTCTTTTGATTCTTCCTCGTTTGGAAGTTCACCGGTTAACATCAGCCAGAGAACATCTTCAGGTAATTTTTCGGTAAGCTCTAAAATTGGAATTCCTCTTATCACCAGTCCGTAATCCAAACCAACTTCAGATGTATCGCAGATAAGTGATTTGATCCCTCTCATTCCGCCGAAAACCTGTTCAACTGTAACTTCAGAAATAACTTTCTGACCGTAATTCTTTCCCAAATTCCGTACTCGATCTCTCAAACCCGGAACTTGAGAAGCAAGTTTTGCTTTCAACAAAGACATGTTAAATGTATTACTCCTTTTCTTTAAAAAAATATTAGATGCTAAAAATTATATATATCGAAAATCAAATTTACTAACTAATGCTGCTTCATTTCAACTTAATACTCTTCATTTCAAAACCCACAATTACAGGAAATTACTTAAAAGAACTCTGTATTATATTATGGAAATTTAAAAGGCTGAACCGTAAATATATCTGAAAATCAAATAATTTGAAAGGTCAAAAATCCTAATAATGGGTTATTTTAAACAAAAAAGCCTGTCAATCTTTATTTGACAGGCTTTCTTTGAGAACGGCGGGGGTACTTTCTCTTCCGCCGCATCCTAGCCACCACAGCTAACTTTTATATTAAAACGTCCTTTAGTTTGGTTCTTTTTTGATCTATAAATTATTATTAATTCGTTAATTGCGGGTCTTGGCTGTTTTATGCTATTTTTATCCTCTAATGCTCAATTCCTTAACTTTTCACTTTCTGTCACAAAGATATAACCGCGTTCTGAAAACGCTATGAAAACCAAATGAAAAAAAATTCATTTCGGGTGATGATAGTGAATGAAAGGGTTAATCCACCTGAAGAAAACTATACTTTAGGCAGATACAATGGGAAGGTAAACCGTAAATGATGATCCTTTACCTTTTGTGCTTTTAACTTCTATCCTGCCGTCATGGGCATCAACAACTGCCTTTACGATGGAAAGTCCAAGCCCGAGGCTGTAACTCTCTCCGCGGGTTCGTGATGAAGCCGCCCGGTAAAATTTTTCGAAGATACTGTTCAGGGATTCCTCATCTCTTCCAAAACCTTCATCTTTGATCGTAACAAATGCAAATCCATTCATTTTGGTTTTGCCGGTAAAGCAGGTTATTTCTGAATTATCATTGGAATATTTTATTGCATTATCAAAGAGATTCAAAAAAACATTAATGAGCTTTTGATTATCACCCATGATAAAAACACTCTCGGGGTTTTCATCATCTATCTTTAATATTAAACGGATATTTTTTCTCTCTGAAAGTATCCTGCTTTTTGTCAGTGATTCAATTACAATATCCGTTAAATTTAATTTTTCTTTTGTGATAACTATCCTGTTATTTTCATACTGGCTAAGTGTCAACAGACCCTCTACAATATTCTGCAGCCTTTTTACTTCTTCAAGGTTATCCTTTAATATGTTTTCGTATTCAGGATTTTCCCTTTTCTTTTTAAGCGCAACTTCAATCTCACCCCTTATAATCGTCAGCGGGGTCCTTAATTCATGCGAAGCATCTGAGGTAAACTGTTTTAATGTTATAAATGACTGCTCCAGCCGCTCTATCATATTATTAAGCGTTTCAGCCAAATGCGAAATTTCATCATCTGCATCGCTGACCCTTAGCCTTGAATGAAGCTTTTCAGCGGTGATCGTATTTGTCTTCGTCACAAGCTCCCCTACCGGCGCATATGCACGCTTGCTGAAAAGCCACCCGACAACCGATGCTAATATCAATGTTACGGGAATTGCCGTGTAAATAATGAGCCTTAAATTCAGGAGCATCGTTTC
>JAATGW010000562.1 GCA_015654495.1 Chitinophagales bacterium | reverse complement strand
GCACATACATTGTTTCAATAACATTATACTCAGCAGCTTTCCATCTTTTCACAACTTCATTCCATACATCCATTGCACCTAAATCAATCACCTGCTGCGCTATAACCCGTTGTCCTCCTCTTCCCGTCTGACGATAAGTGAAATTGTTTTTTTCCAGGTCAATAAAACTCAGGAATGTGTACATCGGGCAAATACCAAGCACATCAAACTGGGCAAATAGTACAGATAACACATCACTCAGTTCGTCAGAATGATGCATGCCCATGGCGCTTGCCCTCACCCTTTCCAGTGAGAGCTGAATCTGCGATTCCCGTATCTGTGCTTCTGCTTTCTGAAGATCAAGGAAACGCGTATAGGTTTGCTGGAACACTTTTCCAAAACGCATCAGTATTTTATTCTCTTCATCAGAATAAACAATGGCCAAAAAATTTTCGATGTATAAGCCTACATTATCTAATAATACTGTAGATATAGCAAGGCCAGGAGAATTGAAATAATATTCTTTTGCATCCTCCGGTAATCCTGGAATTAACCTGAAGAGGTCCCGATAAAATTTGTTTTTGGCTTCGAAACTGAGATGGTTAGCAAAGAAATCCAGGCCTTTTTCTTTGGCTTCAATAAAACTGTTCCAGTGCGGGGAATCAAAATATGGAATTTTTATATGGGAAGGAGCGCCGTGCTGGTCGGCCAACCAGATATGCATATCATCCCTTGCTTTATAATCCAGAATAAACCCCGTATGTTCTATATGGATATTTAAGTAAGTGAATTGATCATACACTACCTGTATTACCTCATTGAGCTCTTCGCTTTTCTGCATGGCCATTGCTCTGCTTCGCACTCTCTCCAATGCCGCTTCAATCTTTGCTTCCCTTGCCTGTGCTTCTGCTTTGCGGAGATCGAGAAAACGTGTATAGGTCTGTTCAAAAACTTTTGCAAATCTTTTGAACACTGTCCACATTTCCGGAACCTGTTCCCGCGTAATAATCAACAGATAGCCATACGAAAAAAATGCAGCATGATTCACCTGAAACACGGGAGGAGCCTTGCCCTCAGAAGCTACTTTCCCAAAAATTTCGGTCAGGCTGGGGAGGGAAAACATATACCTGTAATGATCTGCCAGGGCTTCACCACCCATTTCATCCACATAAAGCAATTCGCCTTTTTGATCGGCATCAGCAATATGGATCATTAGTGGATCCTCTGTTGCTGGTAATTTGAAAGGTGGCAGGTGCACACCTTCGGTGCTTGTCCATACAGTAACTGACTTTCTATCTTCATCCCAGAGCTGAAATCCGGAAGTCCATGGATGCACCCCTAATTCTTCTATCTGCTGAAATAACAATTGAGCAGCATCCGCCAGCTCTTCGCTTTTCTGCATAGCCATCGTTCGCGCACGTACCTTTTCCAGTGCCGCTTCAACTTCGAGTTCACGGTTTTTTATGGCCAGTTCTTTTTCAAGCTGGTCAATACTTGCAGATTGCTCATGGAACTCATTCATAAGTCAGGCAAAATTTTATATAATTCTCCGAGCCGGATCTTATTCCGAAATCATATGTTTTCAAACGGAACGGAAGACTGTTTTTCAAGATCTATCCAACAATGGGTACGGCAGAATAAGACACAGTATGGTCAGATTGCGGCCATAGTTGTATAGTGCCATAAGTTAATGATATTCCGGGTGCGGTTCTCCGCTGGCGCAGTTTAGAAGTAAAAAAAATCTCTCCACCTTACGGCGGATCAAGCCGGAGGCCCAGGTCAGGCATTGGTATTAAGCAGTATTCTAAATTGCGAACCCTGACCTCCAGGCGTTCGACTTTTCCACTGTATCCTGCGGATATCTCACCACCCTGGACTTTTATGATGTCGTAGGATAAAGAAAGGCCAATCTGGTTCGCTGCCCGGTAGGCTTTGTAGTAAAAAAAGGCTGAAAGATCTTGCCGGCTATTTTTTCCGGAATGCCAATTCCGTTATCCTTTACCGTTATTTCGCCATGGTTTCCCTTTTTCTCTTGCGCTGACTGATACCGTCGGTTGGTATATTGGGACGCCATGTATTCCGGGGACGTCATGCATGACGTCACTACGATTTTCTGTTTCTCGTCGCATTCCTCTTTCTCTTGCTCTTTCTCTAGCTCTTTCTCCTAGTGTTTTTCCTCTTTGTAATGTTTCTGCAGCTCGTCTCCGCCAAAATCATTTTTCAGATCACGGATAACAGTATGCACATGGTTGGCATTGTTTTGTGTGTTATCATATTCGATAATGATCGTAGGGCCCTGGATGCGATAATAATGGGGGTGACCGGGACCAGTAGCCTTATCGCCCGCCCAGGCAAAACGAAGATTGCTGAGCCCGGCCGCTTCGATTTCTTCCATCATTGCCATGGCCATTATTTTAGTATAACGCTGAATGTAGATACTCAGTAGTTCCAGCATCAGTTTTTGCTGCTGCGGCCTAAGTTCGCTGTAGAGAATACCTTTGGGATCGCTGATCATTGCGACGCGGCTATTGCCGGTTATTATTTCGGCAGGAGCCTTGGATTGTATAATCGCTTTGGATTGCTGATCCGCATCGAGGGCATTCAATAATGCCAGACCCGTTTCTGTTTCATTTTTAAGTATCTGTTTTCCTTTTTCCGGACCGGCTAATACTATACCCGGGTTAGATCCTAAAAATGATGGAGTACCGGAAAATAGTTTATTGTTTTTGGAGGAAAAATTGAATGCCACATGATGCCCTTCAAAGCGCCAGCCCCAAACTTTATCAGCCGAAGGATTCCCGAATATCGAAATATAATACTTCCCCGGATTCCGGTGATCATCATCCGCAGGGCGGCCTTCCACTTCCCGCAGTACATTTTCCAACTGAACAATGGACAATGCTTTGTTATAGCCTATATCGCTCAGCGCAAGATGCAGCAAGGCTAATCCTGCTTCTCTTTGGCCGGCATTAAGCTCCCTAAGCGGTATGCCTTTTCTGGCAATGGGCACGTATTGCCAATTGAATCTCTCATCATCAGTAAAAGCAAATTGTGTCTTTTGCTTCTGACCGGCAGAAAGCGATTGAAGGAATTTTTGTGCCGCCAGTGACATATCCGTACTACCGGCTGCAGGTTGTGCGCAAAGATTAAGCAAACTAACGCAGGTTAAAAGCAGCACTATCGTTGTACGAACCATAAAAACAGGGTTGTTCAGAAAGTTACTGAAGTTGGAGGGAATAATAGTAGGCAGTAGGCAGTAGG
>JAATGW010000088.1 GCA_015654495.1 Chitinophagales bacterium | reverse complement strand
GGCATTGCCTACACCCTGGAAAAAAATGACCTGGTCTCCAAATCAATAAATACCCCATTTATAGGAAAAACTTTATCTGGAAAGGTTTTGGGAATAATACATAAAAACAAGACCTTGCTGCAATTCTAAAGTATAACTCAACGTCATGGAAAAAAAACCTGTTACACATTTCACCGCGGGAATCATCATTGCAGCTATTATGATAGTTTACTCCCTGATCCTGAATTTTACAGGACTCATGGCGAACCAGGCACTTGGCTTTGTTAGCTATGTGATATTACTGGCTGGAATAATATATTTTGTACTTCAGCACGCAAATGCCAGAGACAATACCGCCACTTTCGGGAATTTGTTTTCATTTGGTTTTAAAACCACTGCGATCGCCACCCTGATCCTGATTGCGTTCCAGATAATTTTCTTCCTGATATTCCCTGAATACAAGGAGAAGATTGCTGACATCGCAAGGGAAAACATGCAAAAACAGGGCAAAGCCACAGAAGAACAGATTGAACAAGGTATGGAAATGATGAAAAGGTTTTTCTGGGTCGGCCTGATCGGTGGAACATTATTTTTTATGTTAATTATCGGACTCGTTGCATCTCTGATCGGCGCGGGAATAGCAAAAAAATCGCCCAACGCCCCTTTTCAGAATCCCCTGTAAAATCGCTGGATGGATATAAGTGTAGTTATTCCTTTGAAAAACGAAGAAGAGTCATTGCCGGAACTGAGCTCCTGGATTGAAAGAGTGATGATGGAAAATGCATTCACCTATGAGATCATTATGGTGGATGACGGTAGCACCGATAATTCCTGGCATGTAATAGAAGAACTGCACGCAGTAAATCCGGATATAAAGGGTATCAAATTTCAGAGAAATTATGGCAAAAGCGCTGCGCTGAATGAAGCTTTCCGCATGGCGCAGGGCAATATAGTTATTACAATGGATGCTGATCTTCAGGACAGTCCCGATGAAATTCCTTCTCTTTATCAGATGGTAGTAACGGAGGGATATGATCTTGTAAGCGGCTGGAAAAAGAAACGGTACGATAACGTAATTACAAAAAACATTCCTTCGAAATTTTATAATGCCATTACCAGGCGGATGTCAGGTATTGTGCTGCACGATTTTAATTGCGGACTGAAGGCCTACCGGAAAAAAGTAGTGAAGAGTATCGAGGTCTACGGAGAAATGCACCGGTATATCCCGGTGCTGGCAAAATGGGCAGGGTTCAGAAAGATCGGTGAAAAAGTAGTGGAACACAGACCAAGGAAGTATGGCGTTACCAAATTCGGCTGGGAAAGATTTGTTAACGGCTTTCTCGATCTGACTACCATCATGTTTATTGGAAAATTCGGCAAACGTCCCATGCAGTTTTTTGGTCTCTGGGGCACGCTGGCCTTTCTGATGGGTTTTATTTTTATTCTTTATCTCGTTATTTCAAAAATAATGTATCCGGGATATGCCCTGACCAATAAGCCCGCGTTTTTCCTGGCAATAGCCGTCATGATCCTCGGTACGCAGTTATTTCTGGCTGGATTTCTCGGAGAAATGATTTCCAGAAGTTCGCCTGATCGTAACAGTTATCTGGTGGAACACCGGAAAGGATTTTCTAAATAATTTCTTAATAATTCCGGCGGGCAGTCAGCCATTGCCGAACTGCACTAATTTAGCTGCTTCCGGGATTTCATGAGTAACCAAAAAAAAATAGTCATCATCGGTCCGGCTCATCCATTGAGAGGCGGGCTTGCCAGTTATAACGAAAGACTTTGCCGCGAATTCAAATTGCACGGTTATGAGTCAACGATTTTTACTTTTTCGCTTCAGTATCCTTCGTTTATGTTCCCCGGAACCTCTCAGTATTCTACAGAACCTCCTCCGCAGGATATCAATATAAAGGTTGTAATTAATTCAATTAATCCTTTTAACTGGCTGTTTGTAGGCGCCAGGCTAAAGAAATTGAAACCAGACCTGATTGTAGTGAGGTACTGGCTTCCGCTCATGGGTCCATGCCTCGGAACGATCCTGCGTCTGGTGAAAAAAAACAGGTTTACGAAAATCATCTGCATCGCTGACAATATAATCCCACATGAGAAAAGGCCTGGCGACACAGCCTTTACCCGCTATTTTGTAAAATCGGTGGATGCCTTTATCACCATGAGTAAAAAAGTGATGAATGATCTTTTGAAATTCACGCATTCGCAACCGGCCGAATTTGTAGCACATCCGTTGTATGATAATTTCGGAGATCCTGTTCCTAAGTCACTTGCAAGAAAAGCATTAAATCTTCCTGATAGTCAAACCAGGATAATTCTTTTCTTCGGGTTTATCCGTGCATATAAGGGCCTGGATATTCTTCTCAAGGCAATGTCTGATACCAGGATCAAAGAAGCCGGAATACAGCTTCTGATCGCCGGTGAATTTTATGATGACCGCAAAATTTACACCGATCTGATACAGGAACTTGCTTTAAACAACGTAATACTGAGAACAGATTTTATTCCTGATAGTCAGGTGAGATATTATTTGTGTGCTGCTGATCTGGTTGTGCAGCCTTATAAGAATGCAACCCAAAGTGGTGTTACTCCCCTCGCCTACCATTTCGAAAAACCGATGGTGGTAACCAATACCGGAGCATTGCCCGATATGGTGCCACACGAAAAAGTTGGCCTCGTTGCAGAGCCCGATCCGGACTCAATAGCGACCCAGATTCTGAGATTCTATGAATTAGGCGAAGACTTTTTTTTACCGCATCTTCGCGAAGAAAAGAAAAAGTACGCCTGGAGCCGGATGGTGAAGGCAATTGAAGATCTGGCCTATGGTATTCAGAAGTAAAGCTCCCCTGCGAATCGGTTTGGCAGGAGGCGGCACAGATGTAAGTCCTTATTGCGATTTATACGGTGGCGCTATCCTTAATGCATCAGTTTCACTTTTTGCCACAGCACATATTGAACCGATTGAAGAACCTGTTATTTATCTTGAAGCAGCCGACCGTAATGAATCAGAGGTATATCCCAAACAGGATATATTGCAACTCACGGGCAAACTTGACCTGCTTAAAGGTGTGTATAACAGAATTCAGAAAGACTACGGTATAGCACAAACGGGCTTCCGGTTGACCACTCATGTGGATGCCCCTGCGGGTTCAGGTCTCGGTACTTCATCAACTCTTGTAGTCGCTGTGATCGGTGCTTTTACTGAAATGCTGCGGCTTCCGCTAGGTGAATATGATATTGCTCATTATGCATATGATATCGAAAGAAAAGACCTGCAGCTCGCGGGCGGCCGGCAGGATCAGTATGCGGCAACTTTTGGTGGAGTGAATTTTATGGAATTTTATGCTGATGATAAAGTGATAGTAAATCCTTTGCGTATTAAATCGCGATATCTTGAAGAACTGTCCAACAACCTTGTACTTTATTACACCGATAGTAGTCGCGAGTCGGCAACAATTATAAAGGAACAGCAGGAAAATGTAGAGAGGAAAGACGCACAATCAGTTGAAGCTATGCACCTGTTGAAAGAACAGAGCAGGCGAATGAAAGAAGCATTGCTGACCGGAAAGCTGGAAGAAATTGGAGAAATTCTTGACTTCGGCTTCCGTCAGAAAAGAATGATGGCAAAAAATATTTCGAACAGCCGGATAGAAGAAATATACAGTGCTGCAATAAATGCGGGGGCAACGGGTGGTAAGATCTCCGGCGCCGGTGGTGGTGGCTTTATGATTTTTTATTGCCCGGGCACTACCAGGTACCAGGTTGTAAAAACACTCCGGCAATTTGGTGGTGAAGTAAAGCCGTACACATTCTGTAATTTTGGCCTCACTACCTGGTCAGTTTAATATGCGAAATTTAATATCCATGAAATGTCTGAAAAAATAAAATGGCTGATCGCTGCTTCTATTGCAGTGAAACAAAAAATATATGACGATCCGCGGGTTATTGAGAAAATAACGCTTGCGGTCGATTCAATAACCGCATCGCTTAAAAAAGGGAACCGGATCTGGTTCTGCGGAAATGGTGGAAGCGCTGCAGATGCACAACATCTGGCGGCCGAGTTTACCGGAAGGTTTTATCTTAACCGCGTTGCATTGCCTGCTGAAGCACTTCATTGCAACAGTTCCTATCTCACAGCAGTTGCAAATGATTATAGCTATGATGTGGTTTATTCCAGACTTGTTGAAGGTATTTGTAACTCAGGAGATGTACTGATTGGTTTATCAACTTCCGGTAATTCGGTTAATATCATAAATGCTTTTGAAAGCGCGAAGAAAAAGCAAATTCTGACTGTTGGCTTCACCGGCTCCTCTGGCGGAAAATTGAAACCGG
>JAATGW010000203.1 GCA_015654495.1 Chitinophagales bacterium | reverse complement strand
TCGGCCTTCGTACTTCCTACTTCTCTTTGATTTCCTCAAAGTCAATATAGTCCCCGATACCTGACTTTTGCGGGGAGGGATTTGGCGTCTGTGTGGAATTAATAGATGAACCCTGAGTTTCATGCACGCTGCCGGAATAATGTTCCTGCATTTTTTCCTGCATATCCCTGAACTGACGTTTTACCTGGCGGGTTGTCCGGAATACCGGAATAAGAAAGCCGACAATGAATCTATAGGCCATATAGAGGAGCAGACCATAAAATAAATAGCGTAAAAACATAATCAAACAAATTTAATCGCTTTGAATATTCAATAAATGTTAAAGCAGCCCGATTGCTGCAGGATTTTTCTGTTTTGCATCCTGGACTGATAAGCGGTTTTTAGCCGGGTGAACGGTATATTTTATACATCGCGGAGAACAGTTCCGGTACCAGCTTGAATATTTTTTTTTTAATTGAATTCCTGTACATTTGCACTGGATTAATGATCAGGAGAAGGGAACGGTGGCGTTCCCTTCTTTGTTTCCCGGAAATGAACAGAGACCTACAAATAGAAGAACTGCAGGCGTTGACAAACCAGGTGATTGAATCAGATCCCTCTTTTTTCCTGGTTGATATCAAGATCAAACCGGTAAATAATATCAGGATCTACCTTGATGGAGATCATGGAGTGTCGATTGAAAAATGCGTAAGCATCAACCGGGCGCTGTATAAAATTATCAGCGAAAAAGCCATGTTTCCGGGCGATGATTTTTCACTTGAAGTTTCTTCTGCTGGTCTCGATGAGCCGCTGAAATTGTATCGGCAGTATATTAAAAATACCGGGAGACTGGTGGAAGTAGTAAAAAATGACGGCGCGAGAGTAGAAGGATTATTGAAGTGGGTGGAAGACAGCAGGATTTTTGTAGAAGAACAAAAAGGCAAAAACAAAAAAAAGGAATTGGTGGAACACATCATTCCGTTTGATCAGATAAAAACAACTAAAATTCAGATCGTTTTCTAAAATCCTGTCCGCTGTGGTGGATAGGTCAAATGAACCTGTTATGGCAAGTATTAACTTAATCGAATCCTTCCAGGATTTCAAAGATGCTGAGAACATAGACCGTCCGACAATGATGAAAGTGCTTGAAGATGTTTTCAAGACGCTATTGCGGAAAAAATACGGCTCTGACGAGAATTTTGACGTAATTGTAAATACAGAGAAAGGTGACCTTGAAATCATGCGTCGGCGTACCATTGTAAGCGACGGTGAGGTACAGGATCCGCTGGCTGAAATTGCGTACAGCGATGCTGTTAAAATTGAGCCCGATTATGAAGTGGGTGAAGATCTGTATGAGGAAGTGGAAATCCAGGATTTCGGCAGGCGTGCAATACTTGCCGCTAAACAAACCCTCGCCAGCCGTATCGGGGACCTGAAGAAAAACAGTCTGGTTAAAAAATATGGCGACAGGATTGGTGAAATCATCAGTTCTGAAGTTTACCAGGTTTGGAAAAAAGAAGTTCTGCTACTCGATGAAGACGGGAATGAGTTGATTTTACCAAAGTCAGAACAAATTCCTTCCGATTATTTTAAGAAAGGAGAGAATATTCGGGCAGTTGTGAAAAAAGTTGAAATGAAAAACAACAGCCCGGTCATCATACTCTCCCGTACCCATCCATCCTTCCTTGCAAAACTGCTGGAAATTGAAGTACCCGAAATTTTTGATGGCCTGATCGTAATCAGAAAAATAGTTCGGGAGCCAGGTGAAAGGGCAAAAGTAGCTGTGGAAAGTTATGATGACCGAATTGACCCTGTAGGCGCATGTGTGGGTATGAAAGGTAGCAGGATTCATGGTATCGTGAGGGAACTGAAAAATGAAAATATTGATGTTATTAACTGGACGAACAATGTTCAGCTTCTTATTCAACGTTCCCTTACGCCTGCCAAAATCAGTCGTATGAATCTGGATAATGAGAATAAATCTGCTGAAGTATTTGTATCTCCGGAGCAGGTTTCTCTGGCCATTGGTAAAAGAGGAGTGAATATCAAACTGGCTGAAGATCTCACAGGGTATGATATTGATGTATACAGGGATAACGAAGGCGAAACTGAGGATTATGATATCGATCTTGATGAATTCAGCGACGAAATAGAGCCATGGGTGATTGAGGAATTAAAAAAGATCGGTTGCGATACGGCAAGAAGCGTATTAAACCTTACGGCTGAAGAGCTTGAAAGGAGAACAGATCTGGAAAAAGAGACCATCCTTGAACTTAGAAAGGTTTTGGAAGAAGAATTTCAGAAAGGATAATGAGAAAACCGGGTTACTTCCGGGTGCTGTAGGGTATTTAAAGAACAAGATTTTAATTTAAACTTTAGCGACAAAGCTTCAGGAGGATAAATGTCAGAAACAAACATCAGATTAATGGCTGCGGCTAAGGAGTTCAACATTGGTAAAGATACCCTTGTGGATTTTCTGGCAGCCAAAGGGTTCAATAAAGACGACTTAAAGCCTACTTCCAAACTTACGGAAGACATGTACCGCTCATTGGTGCAGGAATTTGCATCAGATAAAGCGGCAAAGGCCAAGAGCGACGCAATTGAAATCCCCAAGGGAAATATTATTGAGGCAAAGAAAAAGCGGGACGAAGAGGAGATTACGTTTAAGAAAGAAATACGTAAAAAGGCTGCTGAAAAAGAAGTGCCGGTTTTTGCTGCTGTAGTAGTTGAAGAACCACCCGTTGTTAAAGAAGAAATTCCTGTGGAAGTTGTCGTGCCTGCAGAGTTAACCCGCATCGATGCGCCTGAACTGGAAGGACCGAAAGTGCTCGATAAAATTGATCTCAGTGCGATTGATTCATCGACCCGTCCGAAAAAATCTGTAGCGAGAAAAGGAAAAGAAGAAAAAGAAACGGTTGAAGAGCCGGTTGAGGAAATTATACCTGTTGAAGAAGAGCCTGTTGAAATGCTAATTGAAGAACCCGTAGAAGAAGAGGTGATAGAACCTGAAGTCGAGAAGATTAAAATAGAAGCACCGGAATTGGAAGGTCCCAAAATCATCGGTAAAATTGACCTTCCGGTTGAAACTGAAAGCCGCTCCAAGCCGATGGACGAAAAACGGAAACGGAAACGTATCCCGATTGAAAAGAAGGAGCAACAACCCCAGCAGACCAAACCCCGGGCTATTATCCAGAAAAACCCTGGTGGTGGAGGGGGTGGTCAGAGTCGCCCGCAGCAGGGTGGGCAGGGGCGTCCCGGAGGTCCGAGAATTCAGGCGAATAAAGTTGTTCGCCGTGAGGTAAAGGAAATCGACGAAAAAGAAATTCAGAATAAAATCAGGGAAACCCAGGCCAAACTCGCCGGAACCGGCGGAAGAGGTAAAAGTCTTAAAGCCAAATACCGCCGTGCCAAACGCGATGAGATGGCGGAACAGATGGGGGATGGCGAAGAGGATAATAAACTGCAGCTTACTGAGTTCATCAGTGTGAGCGAACTGGCTAACCTGATGGATGTAAGTTTCGCCGATGTTATCAGCAAGTGTATGAGTCTGGGCATCATGGTGTCAATCAATCAGCGCCTTGATGCAGAAGTAATTGAACTTGTTGCGAGTGAATTTGGCTATGAAGTTGAATTCATAGACATGGAGAAGCAGATGGAAATGGAAGAAACTGACCAGGAAGAAGATGCTGAAGATGAACTCAAACCCCGGTCACCAATTGTTACTATCATGGGTCACGTTGACCATGGTAAAACTTCCCTGCTTGACTATATCCGGAATGCCAATGTAGTAGCGGGCGAAGCCGGAGGTATTACTCAGCATATCGGTGCCTATAAAGTGGAGGTTTCCACCGGAAAGTCGATCACCTTCCTTGATACACCGGGTCACGAAGCATTTACTGCGATGCGTGCCCGTGGTGCCAAAGTAACCGATATCGCAGTGATTGTAGTTGCTGCTGATGATGCGGTGATGCCGCAAACAAAGGAGGCGATCAGTCACGCGCAGGCTGCAGGTGTTCCTATGATATTCGCCGTAAATAAAATGGATAAAGAGGGCGCGAATCCCCAGAAAATATATGAGCAGCTGGCTGGTATGAACCTGTTGGTAGAGGAATGGGGTGGAAAATACCAGAGCCAGGAAATCTCTGCAAAATCGGGCCTTAATGTTGATAAACTGCTCGAAAAGATACTTCTTGAGGCGGAATTGCTTGAATTGAAGGCGAATCCTAACCGCGAAGCAAACGGAACCGTTGTTGAGGCGACCCTTGATAAAGGCCGTGGATATGTAGCTACCGTACTTGTATTGAATGGCACCCTCAACTTAGGAGATCTTGTAGTAAGCGGTCAGTACTATGGTCGCGTTAAAGCGATGGTGAATGAGCGTAATAAACGTGAGGAAGAAGCTCCGCCAACTACACCTGTTTTGATACTTGGTCTTAACGGCGCACCGCAGGCCGGCGAAAAATTCAAGGTTTATGAAGATGAAGCGGAGGCCAAAGAAGTCGCCAACCGCCGGGCGCAGATCCTCCGCGAACAGGGCATAAGGACCAAGAAACATATCACCCTCGACGAAATTGGCCGTCGCCTCGCACTGGGTAATTTCAAGGAACTTAACATCATCATTAAAGGTGATGTGGATGGTTCTGTGGAAGCTCTGAGTGATTCCCTGCAGAAACTGTCTACCGAAGAAATTGCCGTTAATGTTGTACATAAAGCTGTCGGCCAGATCACTGAAAGCGATGTATTGCTGGCAACTGCTTCCGACGCTATTATCGTAGGTTTCAACGTAAGACCTTCAAGTCAGGCAAACAAACTCGCTGAAACAGAAGGTGTACAGATCAAGCTCTATTCAATCATTTACAATGCGATTGAAGAAGTGAAGAGTGCGATGGAAGGTATGATGGAGCCTAAGATCCAGGAAAAAATTGTGGCG
>JAATGW010000442.1 GCA_015654495.1 Chitinophagales bacterium | reverse complement strand
CCTACTGCCTTCCCTCTACTGCCTACTGCCTGATTTAAAAACAAATAAGACCGCTCAGACATCAAATCTCCAAACGCCGGCTGTTTATACCTTTTGCCTTTTGCCTCTTGCCTTTTGCCTGATTAACTACCTTTGCGATTTATTAGCATGTCTAAAAACTCATTGAATGCTTAGCCGAAAGTTTTTATTAATCATTTGTTTTCTATCCGGAATATATTCAACAATTAAATCTCAGGATAATTCGCACCATAGTATTGCTTCTGCATTCGGTAAAACAGAAAGCATAGGCGGTAAGTCGAAAAACCTAGGTACACCCTATAATACAGCGGGGGATAAATTATATATGATCGGCCATCAGGATGGTAGTTTTCCTGATCTGGGCTGGCATGTAAAGGGAGAAATGGGCGGTATATGGCATCATCCTGTAAAATTAGCTGATGGCTTTGAAGTGATTGTTACTGTAAATGGGAAAAGCCAGCAATTAAATAAAGCGGATTCATTTGTGAACTATCCCTTTGGCAACAAACATATATACGATCGTTTTTCGGATGATATTTCAATTGAAAGATTTCAGTTTGTTCCTGATGCAACCGGAGCTGTTTATATAGAATTTTCAATAAAAAATAAAACCAGTAAAAAGCTTAAGATTGGCTTTGAACTGAAAGCAATTTCAAACCTGATGCCGGTCTGGCTGGGAGAGCGCACAGGAATGATCGACGGTAAAGATCATGCCCAATATGACACAAAGAAGAATTACTGGATTATAAAAGATGGTTTAAATCCATGGTATCTTATTTATGGAAGCACAGTGCTGGGTAAGCCGGTTGGTAATCCCGAAACAAAGGCCGGCAAACCGAATACATCTGTTACCCGTACAGAATATTCATTTGAAATTAAACCCGGTTCTGCTTATAATTTTCCATTTGTTTTTGCGGGTTCTGAAAAAAACAAAGAAGAGGCAATAAAATCATATACTCATCTTACTGAAAATGCATTTGCATTAATTTCAAAAAAGAAGGACAGGATTTTAGCTCTTGATACCAGGTCAAAACTCACAATTAATAACAAGGAACTGGAAACTGCTTTCAGATGGCTGAAATACAATTGCGACTGGTTAGCCGTTGACGTGGAAGGAATAGGGAAGGGGATTACGGCAGGTTTCCCCGACTACCCATGGTGGTTTGGTGGTGATATGGCTTACTCGTTAAGGGGATTGATCACAACGGGGAGAAAAGACCTGGTTTATAGCACAATTGAACTGGTAACAAAGATTTCAGAGAAGACCAACGGTAACGGAAGAATTGTACATGAGGTATCAACCAACGGAGCCGTGTATAATCCGGGCAATGTTAATGAAACGCCACAGTTTGTTTCTTTGATATGGGATATTTTTTGCTGGACGGGCGATTTGGTTTTTTTAAATAAATACTTTCCAACCATTGAAAAAGGACTATCATGGCTCATCAGGGAAAATGATAAAGATGGTAACCTGCTACCCGATGGAAGTGGTATGATGGAAATTCACGGCCTCAATTCTGAAATGATTGATGTGGCGGTTTATTCTCAAAAGGGATTTGCAGATGCAGCATTAATGGCGAAGATCTTAGGGAAAGAAAAGCTGGCAGAAGAATACCAGGACAAGGCTGCTCTGCTGAAGGCAAAAATCAATAACATTTTCTGGGCGAATGATTTCAATTCTTATGCGGATTTTATTTCAACAAAAGCACAGGCATTGCAGCTTACCGATGAGGCCATTGTAAGAGCAGATACTTTAAAAAATGCATGGGCGGTTGAAGAGTTGAAAGCAATAAAAAAGAAAATTGAGGCAGACAGTTCTTCGGGTAATAAAGGATTTGTGATATACCATAACTGGGTGGTAAACACACCGATGGAAACCGGAATTGCAGACAGGGAAAAGGCAATAAAAGCGTTAAACACTGCGCAGAGATTTGCCAATCCTTTTGGAATGTTTGTAACAGGAATCGACAGAAATGAATCAGCCGGTAAAGATGAAGGTTCATACGCAGCATCGGCCGGCAAAAATGATTTTACCTATACCGGAACTGTGATGACGCTTCCAACAGGTGTTCAGGTAATCGCGGAAAATAATTATGGTCGCGCGGATGAGGCTTATCAACTTTTAAAAAAGGTCATCAAAACATTCAGCTATGCCCTGCCCGGTTCTATTTACGAGGTATCACCGGATTATGGAATGATGACACAGGCATGGAATATATATGTTTTTGGTGAGCCTGTTGTTGAGCAATTCTTTGGTATCAAACCAATGGCATTAAATAAGGAGATCACGGTTTCTCCTCTGCTTCCTGCAGATTTAACAGAGGGTAAAATTGAACATGTGAGCATCGGGAATAATGATATTGACGTGGGCTTTTTGCAAAAAGAAAAAGCCATTCAGTTTGTAATCAGTCAGAAATCAGACTGGACGATTGTGTTTTCTCAACCGGCGGGAAAGTATAAAAAATGGATTGTAAATAAAAAACCTGTTAAACCAGAAATAGCGGGCGAGGTTGAACAATTCAGGTTTTCAGGAAGGATGACTCAACTGGAATTGTCCAACCAGGTGGATTGAGAGCCTGGATATATTGGATACCTGGAATCCGACGGAAATAAAATAGGATTGGAATTCGCCAGCTTTGGATAATTATTACAGAGGTTAAATGCGGCTTATCGGGGTACAAATCTGTTGAGATATCCAACTTGTTTTCTGCCTGATAAGTCCGGAAATTTTCTGAAAATAAATCCGGATTAAACGACACTTAAAAAAGATATTAAAATTGCCTTGAATAAACAAATTCCCGTCGGCGGAATTTGAATAGCAGTGTTGAAACCTGGAGCGTATATTTATGTGGGTTGTAATTAAATTCCTCTATGCAAAAAGTAAATCGAATTTTCGGTGTTATTGTTCTTTTATTGAGCCAGATTTGGGTTTATGCGCAGTTAAGTTCTTCTGATTCACTGGCATATGAAATAGCTAAAAGTAAATTTCAAATAGATACAAGTTTAACCGGTTTTAAATTGTCCAGTATATTTCAAAATAACTTTCTCTATACACCGAATGGAAATAGTGATCTTCATAGCGATATTGAGACTTCTGGTTTTGGAATAGTGACATTGCCGGACATGACATTCATTAAAGGGATTGAATTTATTCATCGTATGGAGGCCTCGTATCAGGAGGAAGGGTCGACAATAAAGAATCTGCAACGAAAGGATACGGTAATTAATGGGAATAAGATCTACGAAAGCACATTTGAAATTGTCAACAAGAAGACGAATAAAGTTGAGTTTATATATCAGGCATTCCTTAAAACGGAGAGCGCTGCAATTGCATTTATGGGGAAAGACATTGACAATGGAAAATTCTTTACAAAATTCAAAGAGACTTTTAGAAATATCAGGCTTTAACCGCAGTCATGATTTGAATTATACTAGAATGGCTGAAGGGATTTTAGATGAGGACAGAATCGTTTCCATCTGATTATGGTATCATGTTAACTATGATCCAAACGGTTCACTATGCTGTTCATGGACGGTCTAAAGTTTTCTATGTGATCTATGATTTTATGTGGTTCAAATTCTTTCGGTAGTCGCGGGTTTTTTTGAACCACATAGTCACAGAGTACACATAGAAAAACACATAGAAAAGTGCATAGGGATCAGATCTTCATGAACCGGCTGTTCCCTTCTGCCTACTGCCTACTGCCTACTGCCTAATCTGAACCACATAGTCACAGAGTACACATAGAAAAACACATAGAAAAGTGCATAGGGATCAGATCTTCATAAGCCGGCTGTTCCTTTTGCCTTTGATAGAATGCTCGTTGCTCAGGCTATAAACAACAATCTCAAAATCCTTTCTACGGATGAGATGCTGGATGCTTATCAGATGACTCGAATTTGGTGAGAAAAAGTCTCCGCTCAACTTCAGACCGAAACACTCGCCATATGACTTCATACTTAATTCATTAGATTATACCGCACCGGCAAAAAATGACAGGCGCGGATAGAACCTGAACTTCCCGTACCGATATCAGCTGCCATATTAATCTGACATACCATGGAGAGCACAGACTATACTTTCCACCGTTATACCGATATAAGTTCCGGATTGAACGTTTTTCAAATGCCCGCCCAACGCAAAGCCCGTACTTTAGCAGCAATTTTACAGGACGGCACTATATCATGAAATTTTATTTTACAATAAATATTCTGCTTCTTTCATTTCTTCAGGTGAATGCCCAATCAGCAACAGACACGCTGTCGAGAAAGGAAACAGACAGTCTCATTTCAAACTACTGCCGTGTACTCAATCAGACTTATTTTGATAAAGCATTAAGCAAGGAAATAACAGCTGTATTGGAAAAAAAGTTAAAAGCCGGTGAATTTTATGGTGTTAGCCGCATTACGAATCGACTATCCCTATTGTTAAGAAATATAACCAGGGATAAACATTTTTATATTGGGATCAATAAACCATCGGACACAACTCATTCCGTGCAGACCGGAGAGCCGGAAGTTGAAAATAAAAATGGTGGTTTTTCTGAAGCGAAAATCATCGATAAAAACATCGGCTATATCAAGTGGAACGAGTTTATTGCCGACGAAGAATCTTTCCAGAAAATAATTGCAGCACTGCAGTTTTTAAAAGGCTGCAGGTATTTAATTTTCGACATTTCGGAATGTCCGGGTGGAGATGGAAGAATCGGCGGTTTTGTAGACAGTCATTTGTTTGAAGACAACGACTATCAGAATTTATTACGGAAAAAGTGTACTGACGAAACTGAATGGCACCAAAGCGAAGTACCCTACAATTATTCAAATGGACCTAAATTCTATAATACTCCTGTTTTTGTTATGGTATCAAAACACACCGGTTCTGCAGCAGAGTATTTTGCTCTGACAATTAAAGAGACAAAAAGAGGTATAGTTTTAGGTGACACTACCGCAGGTGCCGGAAACCCGGTAACAATGGTAACCTTCAGGAACTATTTTGCCTATATACCCATCTGCCAGATTGTGACGGAGGATGGAAAATCAATAGAAGGGAAAGGCGTAATACCAGACGTATTATTGAAAACAGATAATTGGTTAAAAGAAACAATTGATTATATCAAGAACTACCGCTGACAATTTAATTTATACAATACGGCCTGAAGAACAGGCCATGGACAGAGCGGATTTTAACCGACGACAGCATCGCGGCTTTGTGACTTCAGATTAAAATTGGTAAAATTGTGCCGGTCAGTAATAGAATGGCTCAGGCAAGCTGAGCAGGAAATTCCCGCACCGATTAAATCCGGGTCCAATGATGTGCAATTTTACACTGTGAGAATTATAACTATAATATTAAGTCTGATCTTATTGATTTGCTCCTGTAATCATGAAGTAAAAGTTGTTAGTATTAAGCTCGACTCCTTATCCGAAAGCGATTCCAATACAAAAAGGGAAATCGACGGCAGGTCTTTTGACGATTCATTCGACGACTGGATAGATAAATTAGCTAAAGAAGAAAATCCTGGTACGGATATCATTGCCTATAAATTTGGAATATTTGAGACACCTGATTATCCATCAGGTTATTCAATTTATCTGATTGGAGCAAAAAACTATGATTCTGAAAATGATGATTGGGCTGTGGGTTTTGGTGATTTTAAGCCTGCAAACGCATACCTGGGATTGCCCGAAAATGAATTTAAAGATCAAACCTGGGAGAAAGTTCAGGAACTGATAGAGCAAAATATAATTAGATTCACAAAAACAGATAAGTTTAAAAAGTCTTTTCTTAGCAACTCAAAAGCCATAGCAGTTGGGTTCGACGATGGAGATTTGGCTAAGGTGTACTAAGTGTTTGCTGTTGACAAAAATCTGCGCACACGAAGGATTCATGCAATCCGTACAGGTAAATATGTCATTGGTAAACGAAGTTCTAATCGATGATAAAAGTCTTGCCCTGGCTTGTCAGTTTAAATCTTTTATTATTGTGTCCGGGTTACAAGGCAGGCGAAACATGGACTTCTGTACTGCATAAATCCTCGACCATTGGTCAAAACGTCCAGCTTTAATTTCATATCTTCGTTCAATGAATGGAGTGTTGCTTCATATTGATGAAATAAAAACTGTTTGCATTGATAACAATGTAAAGGAACTTTATTTGTTCGGATCAGCACTGACCAGAAAATTCTCGGATAAGAGTGACGTTGACTTTTTGGTTGACTTTAACTCCATGACACCTGCCGAATATACATTAAAGTATTTCAGTTTAAAATTTTCACTGGAAGAAATTTTACAAAGGGAAATCGACTTGCTTGAAAAGAAGTCATTAAGAAATCCCTTTTTTTCTATGGAAATAGATAAAAGGAAACAATTGATTTATGCTGCCTGAAGTCAAAGCTTACCTGTTTGACATACTCAAGGCTATAAATGAAATTGATACATTCTTTAACGGGAGTATAAAAGAGTTTGTTTTCTTTATCGGGGACATAAAAACAAAAAGGGCGGTAGAGCGCAATCTGGAAATTATTGGGGAAGCGGCAAATCGGATTTATAAGCTTGAAAACACATTTGATCTTCCCAATATCAGACAAATTATTGCTACACGGAATAGAATCATTCATGGATATGATAGTGTTTCCGATGAAATTCTCTGGTCGATTGTAGTTGATTATCTCCCGGAACTCAAAATAGCAGTCAGCAAATTATTGGCAGACTAGCTAATCGTGCCAGAACTGATTAAATCTGCCGTGACGCTATCAGTAATAAACTTTACGACAAATTGCAATTCAAAAAAAAGCCATATAATCTGTTATTACCTGCCGGGGAGTTGTTTTATTTCTGACATCATTTTTCTGTGCCGGTCCTGACAACGTCGTAGACGTGCATTTTCATGACACCTACTTTGTAATTGCCGGCTTTTACATTGCTTTGTCCTTTGCCGAGACAGAATAAGAGAAAAAGATGATTCTCCTCAAGATTGAACTTGATAAAGCCCTGCTGGCGGAAAATATTGATCTGGTTTTATTTACTGTAAATTCTTTAATTGAAAAGCTCCGGAACATTGATAACCTTCATTCTCTTTTGAGTGATAATGGTACCGATACATTAAACAATCAGTATTATTTTTCAGCATTCAATGTGGATCCTGGAAATAGATATATTGGCAATAATTTTGGTCAGGATTTAAGAAATTTCAGGCGATTTCTGGAGTATGCAAAAAGCAAGGGGTCCATGGGAGTTCATTTTTTATATGGCTAATTCCTGGACTACCTCGATTCCGTCTTTAAGTAAGGGCTTTTGAGCCTGTCAGCTTAAGGCAGCAATTCTTTGATTATCAAGCTAAAAGAGATTTAATAAATTTTTTTGGAGAATACCTGGACTATTTATGGATATTTTATGGACTATTAATGGACCTTTTATCCAATTTTACTCTATCTTTAAGTTCTAAAATTTACAATTATGCCTGAAATCCGTTTGACAGTTGATGAAAATTTTATTGACAATTTAAAAAAAGATACTGGTCTCGATAAAGCCACCCAGGTAACAAGTGAGGCTCTAACCCTAATGAGATGGGCTGTAGATGAAGTTCAAAAGGGCCGGGTTCTGATTTCAACTGATGAAAAAGGCGGGGATGCCAGAAGAATTGTTATGCCTACTTTAGAAATGGCAAAAGCAAGAAAAATGAGTAAAAAGTAATCGGTGTATGTCAACTTCTAATCAAGATGAATCTCTAAATCAGGGAGATGAGCCGACTGGTGACGATCAGGCTGTTCATCCTTTAGAGAATCTGATTAATATGCCATCAGTTACTCCTTATAATCTGCCGCAAACAGAAGTTGTATCATCTGCTGATCCAAAAGTTAATGAGCCTTCACTTCCAATGATTGGCTTTAAGTTATCAAAATTTGTCCTGTTTATTATTTCAGGATTTATTTTAATCTTTTTAGTTTTTTTATTTTTAAAAGATTTTGATGCATCAACTGTAGTAGAAATACCTGACCAAACAAATATTTCTGACAGCTCATACGATAAAAAAATTGAGTTAATTAAACTCATTCAGGCAGAGAAAAAAAATTATAGAGATTTCACAATCCAGATCGCTCAAATGATTCTGCTCAATTTACTCCTTCCGGTACTAACAGCAATCTTAGGTTATATCTTCGCGTCAAATAAAAACAAAGATTAGAATATCTCACCTATATAGTATTGCTTGTGGTGAGTTTGAGGTATTAATTTCAACACTGTGCAACAATTAGTTTTTGTTTAAACCCGGGAATATTTCCCACCAGTTCCTGGCCTATCAAATTTAAATGAGCAGATTGCCAGTCAAAAAATCAAATTGGATCAGGAGTCTTTTTGCAGTAATACTGTTTGTATTATGAGGACTCAGTTCCGCTTATATTTTTCATTTGAATGAAGATGGAGTTGCAGTAAACGGACTTTTACCAGGTTTGGTGTTTACCGGTGCGACGGTCATCGTCTTCTTAATTTTCGAAATACAGTTTTCGATCAGAGATCTGTTGATTTATTACCTGTTAATGTATCTGACTTATCTGGTCGTTTTTTTTGTAACCTTATATTCGGGTTCAACCGGATTTATCGTAGGAATATTTTCAACCGGAATGGGATCCTATATTAGTTTCAGAATTATAAACCGGTTTATAGTTAAATTAGGATTTAGTGCAGGAAAGGTGTTCTTGTTAGGCGGACTTTCTTTTGTGATTAATGATATCCTTTTGATAGGCCCGGTTTCAGAATTTATTAAGCCGGTTTTTGATTTTCATGATGGAATAAACACATTATTTGCATCCACATTTTTTTTCTGGCAGTCAATTGTTGGGACGGCAATTGTTATTTCCTTAGGTAAAAAGGAGTTATAATATTGAATGATACACAATATGGATTTTATAAAACAAGGGGGCCGAAGTTCCGACCTTTGCTTTTCAATTTTAAATTAGTCCTGTTGTTTCCGCGGGCAAATTGAAAACGACTGCGTCTATATCATGGTCACAACTAATGTACTTAAAATACTTCTGTTAATTTCTTTAACTTCCTGTGCCTGCACACCTCAAAATAAAGATGTTTCAAAGGGGAAACTTGTCAATGGAAAGAAAGCTGGTCCGTGGATAATCTATAGTCCCGGTGGATATATAAAGGAAAAAGTAAATTATAAGAATGATACTTTACATGGGCAACGTATAGTTTACTATGGCGATGGGAAGGTTTTTACAATTGCCCACTATAAAATGGGGGTATTTGTCGATTCCTTTTTTTTGTATTTTCCAAATGGAAAATTGCAAGCGGAATCATGGTTTGATTCTGCCGGAAGGGAACAGGGTATGTACAAAATCTATCATGAGAATGGAAATATTGCCCAATTAGGTTACAGTGTGGTTGATAAGAATGACGGTACTGTTAAGTCGTTTTACCAGAATGGCCAACTGATGTATTTGGAACACTATATAAATGGGCGGAGAGAGGGGGAATCTACTTATTATGATGAACAGGGAAATCCGATAAAGCACGAATTTTATGAGAATGACAGTCTGGTTTCCGTAAAGAAGATAATTCGTCGCTGAAATCTGATTTGCGCAATACAGTCAACTGAACACCGGCCTGCCTAAATCATCCAGGCAGATCAGACCAATATATTAGCAATGATTTCTGAAAAACTTTTCATTATTATAGCCGGAATTTTCGGTGTTCTGGCTGGCTGCAAAGGACAAAGCAATAATCCGGAACAATCTTCACCAGATGAACGATTTAAGACGGGGCAGGTGTGGAAATACAATAACAGGGCGGGTGAAGACAGTTCAACTCTGACGATACTGAAAACTGAAAAATATGAAAAAGGCGACACTATAATTCATATCCGGGTAGATGCTGTGAGAATGTTTAATCCAAACATGGCCACCGGCTATTCAGATTTTATCGGACATCTGCCTTTCTCTCAAAAAGCAATTTCAAAATCAGTAACCCAACTTGTGGGACAGAATAACAATTTGCCTGATTTTTCTGAAGGGTATCATCAATGGAAAGATGCCTGGGACAGTGGCAAAGGGGGTTATTGGACTATCGATTTAAAGGAAGCAATTGAGGGAGTGGATAGTGCAATGAAAAAAAGAAATAATCTCAACCCGACAAACTAAATTCCGGCGCGCCGCATGAGTGGTCTCGCTGCCTCCATAGATCCGGCAGATGAATAACTAATGCCGGGCTGTAAAAGAACAATGATTTTTTTGTATTTTTATTCAGCACTGATGCAGCAGATGGAATGAGGGACTCCATTGCAGCGTCAATACTTTAAGGTTAACCTTCATCTATCAGACAGAACAGATTAACAGGCAGACAATGAAGGAATATAAAGAGTTTACATTTGGCTGGTTGATTTTTATTTGTATCGTGCCGATTCATTTGATGATGACCTGGTTCTTTATAAACAACCTCGGGGACGACCCAATCGGAACAAATGTTTACATCATAATGACCCTGACATTTACACTTGTTTGTCTTCTTTTCTACGGGCTAAGGACCAGGGTTGGTTCTGACACAATTACAACCTCATTCGGTATTGGTCTTATCAAAAAGAGGATACAATTAAAAAGAATAAAAACCGTAAACAGTGTAAAATCACCCTGGTATTACGGCTGGGGAATCAGGATAATTCCAAATGGAATGTTGTATAATATCAGTGGCAGCGATGGAGTGGAATTAAAATTTAACGATACAGACCGGATAATCAGGATCGGGTCAAAGGACTCGGTCACTTTAAAAAAAGAGATTGAAAAAAGACTCTCATGAATAAACCCGCGCCTGTTGCAGTTACCTGATACCATACTGTACAAATCTGCGTGCAACTACAACACATTTAAATCCAACAGTGAAACACCTAATCGCAGCTACATTAATTTTCTTTTTTCTCTCCTGTTCTGTAGAGCAAAATAAGCTGGATGGTAAAACTCAAACTCTGGAACTTCATTACATAACATGGGCCTGCGAATGTGCAAACTGGGCGACACCAGAGGATATAAAAAAATATCAGGACGCAGGTGAGCTTTCCGATCTTTGTATTTTTATTGAGCCGGCAGACAGTTCACTGATTCTATCGGACTCACTCGGTTATACCAACGACGTAGTAGAGTTCACAGGACAGTATTATATGAATAAAGGGTACCCCGAGGGATTCAATAATACAGAACAGGAGGTGAACAAAGCAAATATTTTCAGATACACTGCCTACAAAATAATAAAGAGCAACTACAGAGAAACCCTTACCCGGCTTAATTGACGGTACAAAATATGGGGTGGACAAAGGCAGAATAACAGGAGATTACCGGACAATTGAATTATCATATGCCGCTATTGAATGTATCTGCCCGCAATGGTTTGAAGCAAAAAATGTTGAAGATACAGTCAACGAAAGAGAATATTTCCACCTTGAGCATGCAGATTTAAATTTAGTTTGGCTGTTTAAAACTCCTGCTCCAATCTGCGCTCTTATCAGCTTTTGTCAATTGAATTTGCCTACTGAGAGATTGTAACAGAGCCCTTAGGCTCGGTGATCTTATAGCCACGGATTTCAATCCGTGGAACTAGTGAGTTATAGGGTTAGTGTTTTTTTAGAGTTTGGAAAAGCGGGAAATAGCATACCCTGAATTGTAAATATTTTGCCTTTGTCAGCAGGCGTTTTAAGTGGAAAAAATGCTTACCTGATAATTGTCAGCGACCCCTTCATAGGTTTAAAATCCTTATTATTAAACCGGATATACCATGTGTAATTCCCCGCAGGTTGCGCAATGCCCCGGTATTTCCCATCCCAGGAAACTGTTTTTTGTTTTACCTGGTACACGATTTTCCCCCAGCGGTTATAGACAGTTGCTTCTGCTCCCAGCTCAGGATCTATAAAAGGAATACGCCAGAAATCATTTAATCCATCACCGTTCGGAGTAAATGCAGTAGGTACGAATATACCTGTCACAACGGTTACGCGCACTGTATCGGCACGTTCACATTGAAAAGGAGTTCGGGCGACAAGCACATAGCTGATGTCGGCAGGTGGATTGGCTTTCGGATTGATTGTGGTAGCATCATCCAGGTAAACAGCAGGCGACCATTTATAGGTGTCCTGGTCCCCTGAAGGTGTAGCGAGCAATGTAACGGGTTTGCCAAGATAGGATACCCGGTCAGGCCCGGCATTTGTCTTCGGTTTTGCGTGTACGTTAATCACAAGGTTTTCAGAAGCAACCCGGCAAACCTTAAGTCCCTGCACTGAAGATTCGCTTACAGATAACCGGTACCAATAACTATCAGGAGGCAATCCTGAAGTCCACACATAATTTGAATTGTTGACGCCGGGAATATCCTGCCAGCTTGCGCCGGAAT
>JAATGW010000041.1 GCA_015654495.1 Chitinophagales bacterium | reverse complement strand
TTTGATGTTGCGTTTAGCGATCAATAACCTTATGGAGAATGCATTGAAATATTCTTCAACAGAACAGGCGGTCAGTATCCGCCTGTTTTCCAAAGCAGATAAATGTATCATTGAAGTATCAGATATGGGCAGCGGGATACCTGACACGGAAAAAAAGAAAATTTTTGATAAATTTTACCGCATCGGCGATGAAAACAGACGTAATACAAAAGGAACCGGTCTCGGATTGTTTCTGACAAAAAAAATAGTGGAAGACCATGGCGGTCAGATACGTATAAGCGACAATCATCCGAAGGGCGCAGTTTTTTACATAGAATTACCCAAAAGCATATGATGAGAGAAAAGAAGAAAGCGAGCATTTTGCTGGTTGAAGATGAGGAAAATCTGCAGGAAGCACTTAAACTGAACCTCGAGCTGGAAAATTATGAGGTAAGCTGTGCATCTGACGGAGCGGTCGCACTGAAAAAAGTTGATCAGGAATATTTTGACCTGATTATTCTTGATATTATGCTTCCTGAAATTGATGGCATCAGTGTTTGCGAGAATATCAGGATAAAAAATATGCAGGTGCCAATATTAATGCTGAGTGCCAAAAGCACCAGTGCAGACCGGGTAATGGGCCTGAAGAAAGGCGCTGATGACTATATGACCAAACCTTTTAACCTGGAAGAACTCCTGCTGCGGGTTGATAAACTCATTAATAAAAATAAGCAGCTTCAGGAGAAAACGAATGTAGAGGACCTGTACCGTTTTGGGAACAATGCCATCAATTTTAAAGCCCAGGAAGCGCGGAACGCAAAAAATGAAATCATTCCATTAAGCCGGAAGGAAGTGATGTTGCTAAAGCTTCTTGTTGAAAATAAAAATGAAGTAGTTTCCAGAGAAAGAATTCTTCAGGCGGTTTGGGGTTACCAGGTATTTCCAACCACCCGGACAATAGATAATTTCATTCTGAATTTCCGCAAATATTTCGAAACCGATAGCCGTGAACCACGTCATTTTCACTCGGTTCGCAGTGTGGGGTATAAGTTTACCGATTAGCGGGTTGAAGCTCCTGCAAACGTTGCATTAAATCCACCGTTTTTTCAAAATCATCTTTTACTTTTTCATCGAGAACAACAGGAGAATAACTGCTCAGTTCACAATCTTCAAGAATAGTTCTGATACTCGCTGCATCTTCTTTACTAACCCGTATTTTCTTTAGACGAGATTCTACTGTTTCCGGGTTATCCAGCCGGCTTATGTTAAACTGAACAAATAACATCTCTCTGATAACATTATGTAGCGCTTTATAAAACAATACCGGCTCTGCATTTTCCATATGCATCCGGGCTTTATCAGGAGTAAGAATGATTCGGGCTGCCGGTAGAATTGGAGCCTGGGTTAGAGCAACTGAAATTGCCTGTTTTTCCGGAAAGGGCTTTAACGGTGTTTTTCTTTTTCTATAAAGCCTGAAACTTATGAAGACGGCTGCCATCAGTATAAATAATCCGGCTGCCATCCATGTAACAGGTATATATGGCGAAGATTGCAATGCTTTTTTAACTGCGTGCAATTTGGAAGCAGGTTTGTTTATCGCGGGCAAAACATCAATGGTAATTGGTTTGGTTTGTGATGTACTGTATTTGGCTGTCACCGGATTAAAACTTGTAAGGGATACCGCCGGCAAATCCATGCGGCCGGTTTTTTTGGGCGAAAACGGAATGGTGAAAATTTTCTTACCTGAAACAGGTGAGCTTCCATTATTCAATTGTTCCCTTATCCTCACGTCATAGGTTTCAAATGATTCGGGCCATGCGATTTCAGGGATTCCGAGGAGGGGCAGGTTGCCGCTACCGCTAACGGTTACCTGAAGGTTTACCACATCGCCCTGGCGTATTTTCTGTGGCGGAATTTCAGCAGAAACAGTAAAAACACCAACAGCTCCATTATATCCTGAATCTCCTTTTGCGGCCGGGAGGGGTCTCACGTCAATGGCGACAGGCTCACTTGAAAGGTTCACAGTTTCCCGGCTCCACGCATCCGGTCCCAATCCCTCTTCGCCAAGAGTTTTTAATTTGCGCCATAGCGCATATTCATCACTGGCATATTCAGACCTGATAAAACTCACTGTATTTTCCACATCCATCGGCTCGAGTTCGAACTTTCCCTCCTGGAGCGGATAAAGCTGTGCTTTTCGCAGGATATAAACATTATAGTCTCTTCCACGATAAGTTTCATGATACACATCTCTTGATTCCGGGTCAACCATATCTACTACGCTGAAACCGTTAAGCGATGGGCGACGTGTAATGCGTGATTCGGAATTGAGCCTTGTATAGAGTTTATATGTTGCTACCAGGGGCTCACCAACATACACCGATTTCTTATTCACCTCAAGCCTGACAAAAACATTCTGCTGAATTTTTTTTGCTGCCGACTCATTTTTTTTCAGAATGAATTCATCGAGAGATTCAGGCTGATCATCTTCCGGATCCAATGGGATCCTTGGGGCGCCGTGGTCGTTTACAGTGATACTGAGCGAAGGTGACTGAATGAGTTTGCCCTCAACAGTTGCTTTTGCCGGAGGAATAATAAAACGTCCTTTCTTTACAGGTTTCAGTACATAACTAAATGCCGTGTAATGATTGACCGAACCATTAATGGTAAGCTGGCCGGTAATCTGTTCCGGCCCCTGCACTTTTACAAAATCGGTAAAAACAGGTGGAGTAAATGAGGTTACTTCAGGTGTATTGTCAAGATGAAACTGTATACGGATATAATCATCCAGCGCAACAATACTCTTGTCAGCTATTACCCTGAATTTCGATTGTGCGGAAGTAAATAAAAAATTCAAAAGAAAAGCAAATAACAATTGCATTCGAATCATCACACGCATATTATATAATCCGGTTCTCTGTATCGGGAGTAAAAAGTTGAAGACAAGGCTGAAAAATACCGCATTTAAAGATAAGTAATTTCTCTGCTGACCGAAGTCGGGTTTTTACTTTAGAACAACACAAAAAGTTTCAAATGGTCCGATAGCCTTATTTTAGCAAAATTTTAAACATCAATTAACATTCTGGTGATTAAGGAAATAATTCGCCAGTTTTAAAATAAATCCCGGATGCTTTTTAATTCTATCGGTTTTGCTATTTTTTTACCAATTGTGTGGGCCCTGTATTGGATATTAAACAACAAGAAATTAATATATCAGAATTCTTTTCTCTTAATTGCGAGCTACTATTTCTATTCCTGCTGGGATTGGCGTTTTCTGTTTTTATTAATATTCTCAACCCTTCTGGATTTTTATACGGGCCTGAAAATGGAAAATGCCCAAAACAACCGCACCAGAAAATTCTGGTTCTGGACCAGTATAATTGTTAACCTGGGCTTTTTAGGAATTTTCAAATATTACAACTTTTTTATTTCCAATTTCGCAGAAGCGGCTTCCAACCTGGGCATACATTTTCATCCGATAGTCCTTCAGGTAATCCTTCCCGTTGGCATTTCCTTTTACACCTTTCACGGTCTTTCGTATGTGATAGATATCTACAATAAAAAAATCCATGCTGAAAAAAACTTTATTGATTATGCATTATTTGTGAGCTTCTTTCCATTACTGGTAGCCGGGCCGATTGAGCGCGCTACTCATCTCCTTCCTCAAATAAAAACCAAACGCGTTTTTGATTATTCCAAAGCTATTGATGGACTTCGCCAGATTCTGTGGGGGCTTTTTAAAAAAATAGTGATCGCAGATAAATGTGCCGTGTTTGCAAATGAAATATTTAATAATTCTGATAGTTATTCCGGCAGCACACTGGTTGTCGGCGCAATTTTTTTCGCCTTTCAGATTTATGGTGACTTTTCTGGTTATTCTGACATTGCATTGGGTACTGCGCGATTATTTGGGATTGAATTATTAAAAAACTTTTCCTACCCTTATTTCTCCAGGGACATAGCAGAATTCTGGAGGAGATGGCATATTTCGCTATCAACCTGGTTCCGGGATTACCTCTACATTCCACTTGGGGGCAGCAGAGGAGGAACCTGGCTTAAAATCCGGAATACGTTTATCATATTTGTTGTGAGTGGGTTCTGGCACGGTGCAAACTGGACATTCATAGTTTGGGGAGCATTAAATGCAATTTTTATTATGCCTTCCATTATTTTTAAAACGCACAGGGATAATATTACAATTGTTGCAGAAGGAAGAATTTTACCGACGCTGAAAGACTTTTTTGCAATCGTAGTGACTTTCTCTCTTTCGACCTTTGCATGGATTTTTTTCCGGTCTGAAAACATACATCAGGCAATGCAGATAGTAATGGATATTTTTTCCAAATCCTTGTTTAAAATGCCACATTTCTCTAAAATAGCATTGGTTAAATCAACATTGTTCTACCTGTTTTTCTTTGTTATAATTGAATGGACACAAAGAATTCATCTGTTTCCACTCCAGGGTTTAGGAATGAAGTGGCCAAGGGCATTACGGTGGGCATTTTATATCTTATTGATTTTAATTATTTACTATAATTCACTTTCTGACGATAACCGGCAATTCATTTACTTTCAATTTTAATCAATGAAAAGATTTTGCAGAGATGTAATTTCCTTCTTTATAACCTTAGCACTCGTGATATGTGCACTGCAATTAGCTTTTTCGCTAAGAACAAAGGGAAAGACTATTACAGGACATGATAACCTGAACCTGACAGCAAACAAAAATGCAGATCTGCTGTTATTTGGAAGTTCAAGATGCTGGGCTCATTTTGATCCGGCTTTTTTTGATTCCGCTTATTCATTAAAATCAATAAATATCGGGGTCGAGGGGCATTCCGACATTGTCTTTATCAAACTGAGACTGAAAAACTATTTGTCGAAAAATACTGCTCCTAAATTCGCAATCTTAAGTTTTGATCCATTTTTTTATGCCGGCGACAGTTCTGACAATCAAAATTTCGTAAAGAAAGACATCTTTGCCCGATATGCCTTTCTACCCGATAAATCTGAGGTTCCTATAGTCGACTATTTTAAGTTCACTTACCTCGAAAGATACATGCCTCTTTATGCAGTTCTTAAGTACAGAATCTTTTTCAGCGGAATTTTATTGAATAAAAGAGTTGCATACCTGAAGACAGGAAACGGGATAAGAGGTATGGTTTGGGACACGCTGGCTAAGCCTGTGAATTTAAACAGACGAAAAGAATTCATTAAGTCCAATTCTGTAGATTCGGTTCAAATTGCATTAGGTGGTCTGAATCAGCTTTGCAGGGATAATGGGATCAAACTAATTTGTGTACAGACACCGATTTATAAAGCATTTCAGGCAGATAGCGGTTTCCAGTATACAAGAATAATTTGTGAGAGGTTGAAAATTCCCTTTATCGACGTCAATGATCCGGAAATTGAAGCTGATTACAGAAATTTTGTAGATGCCTTTCATTTAAACAGAGCCGGAGTTAATAAGATGAATGCGATCCTGGCTGGAGATTCAACACTGAAATCATTTTTAAAGCATTGATGTTTGTTTTAATCTACCTGGCTAATATCCCCTGCGAGAGGCCGAAGCAGAATATCTTCAACACATGCCTGGTACGAAAGACCTGAACTGGCAATAACCATTTTTGCTACATCAGCCGATTCCATAAAACGGTTCTCCGGCAGGTTTGTACCTTCCCAGGATGATGTGAGTGTGGGACCGGGAAACACAGAAGTAACTTTAATTCCAAACGGTTTCATTTCTTCTCTGAGATTGCGGCTGAACCCCAATAAGGCCCACTTGCTGATGCTATAGGCTCCTCCGTTCGGATATGCTTTCAGCGAAGCAGTGGAACATATATTAAAAATATGCCCCTGCCCCCTTTTCATCATAGCAGGTAGCATTTGTCGCGTAAGAAGATATGCAGAAATGAGATTTGTTCTTAAGCTGATATCGAGCGCACCATGGGGTTCATTATAAATGCTACCCGGAATAAATATTCCTGCATTATTTACGAGGACATCGACTTCAGGAAATACATTCGAAATTATTTCTCCCATCCCTGATACCTCAGATTCTATGCTCAGATCCACGTCATGACCGAATATTTCAACCCCGTACTTAGTTTTAAGTGAATTTTGCCAGCCTTCGTCCTCCCGTATATTTCTTGAACATAAAAACAAATTAGCCCCTTCTGCTGCAAATGCCTCGGCAATTGCTCTACCTATCCCACGGCTTGCACCAGTAATAACTACATTCATTGTTCAAAATTTTCAGGTAATCAGCAAAGCTATACTAAGTTTGCAAATACAAATCCCCATCAATTGAGCACCCGGCGTTACGAACATATTTTCTTTGATCTTGATCACACATTGTGGGATTTTGAAACGAATTCAAAGGAATCTCTTAAAGACATTTTTTTTGAGATGGATCTTCTTTCTTTCGGGGTAACAGATAGTGCCAGTTTTATTTCAGTTTATCACCATCACAATGAAATTTTCTGGGACAGGTTCAGAAAAGGATATATAACAAGGGACGAACTGCGATGGAAAAGAATGTGGAGGACCCTGCTGGATTTCAAAATCATGGATGAATCGCTGGCAAGAAAGATCAGTGAACGGTATCTTGATATTTTACCTACTAAGAAAAACCTGTTTGACGACACGGTGATGATTCTGGAATACCTGCGCGAAAAAAACTATGTGATGCATCTTATCACCAATGGTTTTGAAAAAACGCAGCACCTTAAAATCAGAAACAGCGGAATTGATCATTTTTTCACCCATGTGATCACGTCGGAAAATGCAGGGATTATGAAACCGCATAAAGCCATTTTTGATTTTGCTCTCGCAAAAGCAGGAATACTTTCACATCAAAGTCTGATGGTAGGCGACACGCTTGATGCTGATATAAGCGGGGCAATCAGCGCGGGAATTGATACTGCCTATTTTAATCCCGCAGTGCCGGCTACTGCAGAAATACAACCGACCTATACCATTGAAAATCTTGCAGAACTTAAAAAATTTCTTTAAAAGCAACCTATACGTTCAACGTTGAACGTTTAACGTTCAACCCAACTCCGCCAGTATGGTTACACCACCCTGTACTGTATCTCCGATTTTTACATTCACTTTTGTACCAGCGGGAAACAGCACATCTACCCTGCTGCCAAATTTGATAAAGCCCAGCTCTTCATTCTGCACAACTTTTACTCCGGGTTTCAGGTAGTTGACAATTCTTCTGGCGACTGCCCCAGCAATTTGTTTCACCAGGATCGTGGTATGCTCATTTTTCAAAACAACACTGTGCCGCTCGTTCTCCGTTGAAGATTTTGGATCCCAGGCAACCAGGTATTTTCCTTTATGGTACTGACTGTATAAAACTTCACCGTTTACCGGATTTCTGTTTACGTGTACATTGGCAGGACTCATAAAAATGCTTACCTGCAAACGTTTGGCTTTGAAATACTCCTCGTCAAACATTTCTTCAATCACCACCACTTTACCATCTGCAGGCGCAATTATAGATTTGTCACCATAACTC
>JAATGW010000369.1 GCA_015654495.1 Chitinophagales bacterium | reverse complement strand
TCCAAACGCCGGCTGTTCCCAGACTCCAGTCTCCAGACTCCAGACTGCCCAACTCAATCCCTCATCATCCTCATCCCCGGACCTCCGGGAGCCATACCAGGCTGCTGGCCCTGAGCCTGCCCTTTAAACCGCGTAATCCTGTAGGTGAATGTCAGCATAAAATACCTTGTAAGTCTGTTGGTACGCGTATCCGTGATATAGTTTCCACTAACCGTACGCGTTATGGCCTGGTTCTGTTTGAAAATATCAAATCCTGAAACCCGGATAAATCCATTTTTCTTTTTGAAAATAGTCTTTTCGAAAGATGCATTTAACAAAGCGAGGTTTTTATTTACGCCCGCAGCAAGACCATTATTAATTGTGTATTCAAAATCATACCTGAATATCCAGCCTCCTTTGATATCTACCCTGCTATAAGAAGTGAAGTTCCAGGAATTATAATCGATATCCTGCTGACCCTCGAGCGAATACCTTGTAGAATTCAAATTATACCTCACGCCGGCATTAAACTCCAGCCATTCCTTATGATTGAAAGTAAATGTACCACCCTGCGAAAAAACCAGGTTATTACCAACGTTCTTCATACTGTCAATCAGGGTGATATTATGATTATAATTCACCATTCCATTGAGTGAAAATACATAGGTCCTGTTCTTATAAGGCTTACTGAAATTATAAAAACCTGTGGTATTGTAAAAGCCATTTACATTTTCGGGTATACTTAACTGTGCGCCGCCATTTCCGATGCGGATATTGTTATTGACGATCTGGTTTTGTGTGAGTGTGACATTTGTTCCAATAAAAAACACTTTCCCCGAAATGAAATTGAAATTATTATAGAACAAAGAAAAATTATGATTCTGCTCGGGTTTCAGATTAGGATTTCCCTGGGTCTGGTACTGCGGGTTGGATATATCGCGTACAGGTTGCAGCTGCTCAAAGCTGGGCTGTCGCGCATTTCCGAAATAATTGAAATTAAGCGTGCGTGTACGGGTGAAATTATAAGCAAGCCTTGCAACGGGAAAAATATTCACTCTGTTTTGCGGCTTATAGCTACTGTCTTTACTGATAGAGTATCCCTGCAGGTTTACCGGTTGCAAAGCAACACCAAGTGTATAATTGTATTTCTTTTTTATCGTACGGATATTCGCACCATAACGCTGATTGATAAAAGTATTTTCAAATGCGTTACTAAGCTGTGGATTATAATTTAGCTCTTCGTTCATTCCAATATCATAGGTCTTCCTGTCACTCTTTGAATATGATCTGTTATAACTGTAAATCAGGTCAAGAAAACGATCCTTGCGTATAGGTTCTGAATAATTTATTCTGATGCCATAATTCCTTGATTCGTTATCCTGGAAAATTGCCTGCCTGATCAGCAGTTCAACAGGTGTAGGTAAACTGAGGTTATTTGTAAGATTGTATTTATCACTTTCGCTCTGGTTATTATTACCACCGAGGTTTACATTCATGGAAAGATTACGGCCTCTTTTTCTGAATCTGTGATTATAGATAATATTCGCACTAAGGTTAGGCGTTTTGCTGATGGTGGAATCTTTATTGATACCTTCTGAAGTAGGTGTTGTATTGTCTTTAATATAATTGAAATCCATCCTGCTCTGGTTATTCGATTGTCCGTAGGAAAAGGAAGGACTTACTTTGATATAATTGAACGAATCAATATTATATTCAAAATTCAGAAACGCGCGGTGATTGTTATTCTGATTATAAGCTTTTGTGTTCTGGTTATTCGTGAATGTATTTGTTTCATAAAAATTCTGTTGAGACACATCACTTGCGATATCAGTCATCCGCCTGGTGAAGCTATAACTGCCGTAAAAACTTCCTTTATTGGCTTTAAAATCATTTCGGAAATTGGTTCCCAACGAATGTATTGTGGTTAATCCATCTCCCGTATTGCTGCTGGAACCACCTGTATTTCCTCCGCCTCTTCCGCCCGCCATTACCATTTGCGTCCCCTGCTGACCACCTCCGCCTCCGGCCATCGCCACGCCACCCATCGACCTACCCGAAAGCTCCATCCCACCACCACCGCTTCCTGAATTGAAAGTGCTGTTATTAATATTGTTTGAATTTCCAATAACGGACAACTGCTTGTTATTATCAAACACATTCACATTGCCATTGGCCTGGTATCTGTCATCTGTTCCATAGCCTGCGGTTCCCCTTCCGAATACACCCTTGTTCTTATCTTTTTTCAACTGCAGATTGATCACTTTCTCCGGCTCACCATCTTTTATTCCGGATACCGCAGAAAGATCTCCGTAATCATCAACCACCTGAACTTTGTCAATCAGCTCAGCAGGCAATTCTTTTGTCGCTGTCTTCGGATCACCGCCAAAGAAATCCTTTCCATTTACTTTTATCCTGGTAACTTTTTTACCCTGCGCTGTAATATCTCCGTTTTTATCAACTTCAATTCCGGGCATTTTTTTCAGCAGATCTTCTACCATTGAATTCGGTTTAACCCTGAAGGAGTCTGCCTTATATTCAACAGTATCTTCCCGAACCTGTATCGGTGGAGTAGAGATAATTACTTCCTGTAAAGTGGTAAAGCTGGTTGTGAGTGTAAAATCCTCGAGGATGATATTTTCATCGGAAGCTGGATAATTAAAATTCTTTTCCCTGGGCGCAAAACCGATACTCGTAACCTGGATGCCGAATACGGGTGAAGTCACATTCCGGAAACTGTAATATCCATTATTGTTGGTAGTTGTTTTAAGGGTGTCTTTGAACTGCTTGCTGAACAGTTTGATAGTGGCTCCCGAAAGAGGATTTTTTATACTGTCTGTTACTCTTCCGCTCACCTGCCTGTTTCCCTGCGCCGCAGCATTGAGCGTAAACAAAAAAATCCCCAGTACAGCAGTCAGAATTGCTTTCATCATGTTAATTAGAAAAATTTTAGGGTTGAACCACTATCAGATGCCAAAACTACCGCTTCCCTTTTGGCATATATGGGTTTTATGATGAAAGGGTGAATCTTTGTTCCGGAGCGACGGAATGCAGATCGTAACAGGCGGTCGGATTTTACTACCTTTGTCCACCTGTCATTATGGCCTGGAGGTTTTTCCAGCACTAAATTTGACATCAAAATCGGTCCTACCCGCAATGGCGGGCGGGACATGAAAAATATTCGGAATATGTTGAAATTCTTTTCAAAACTCTTCGGCGGCAGCAAATCGGAAAAAGATGTGATCCGAATGCAGCCGGTAGTTAATAGTATAAATCAGCACTTTAGCAGTTTTCAGCAATTCAGCAACGATCAGCTGAGGGCAAAAACAACTGAGTTTCGTCAGCGGATCAAAGATCATCTGGCTATAACTGAAAATGAAATCAGTGAATTAAACAGAGCTGCCGAGGCTTTGGATACAGCAGACATCCTGGGTAAGGATGATCTATATAAAAAAGTAGATGAACTGAAGAAAAGAAAAAACCAGGAGATAGAAATAGTGCTGAAAGAAATTCTGCCTGAAGCATTTGCCCTGGTTAAAGAAGCTTCAGCCCGGTTTAAGACAAATACCGAAATGGTCTCCACGGCAACTGCGCTTGACCGTGAGCTTGGTGTGAAAAAAGATTATATTTCCATCAACGGCGATCAGTCCATTTTCAAAAATACATGGCAGGCAGCAGGCAATTCCGTTACCTGGAACATGGTGCATTATGATGTGCAGTTGATGGGAGGCGCGGTATTGCACGAAGGAAAGATCGCGGAAATGTCAACAGGTGAAGGTAAAACACTGGTTTCCACATTACCCGCTTATCTGAATGCATTACCTGGTGAAGGTGTGCATATTGTAACGGTGAATGATTACCTGGCCCGTCGCGACAGTGAGTGGAACGGGCCATTATTTGAATGGCTTGGGTTGACAGTTGACTGTATAGATAAACATGAACCTCATAGCCCCGAACGCCGCAAAGCTTACCAGTGCGACATCACCTATGGTACCAATAATGAATTTGGTTTTGATTATCTCCGTGATAATATGGTTCATTCGCCGGATGAAATGGTGCAACGCACCCATTTCTTTGCAATGGTGGATGAAGTGGATAGCGTATTGATTGATGATGCAAGAACGCCGCTGATAATTTCAGGTCCCGTTCCAAAGGGCGATGATCAGCAATTTCATATTCTTAAACCAAGGGTTCAGGGATTACTTGAAGTTCAGCGCCAGATCGTAAACAAATCGCTGCTGGATGCCAAGAAGCTGATAGCTGATGGGAAAGATGATGCACAGGAAGGTGGGCTACACCTCGTGCGTGCATTCAGAGGCCTGCCAAAAAATAATGCACTGATCAAATTCCTGAGTGAACCGGGAATGCGGGTTAAACTGCAGAAATCAGAAAACTATTACCTGGCCGATCAGCAAAAACATATGCCTGAAGTGGATGAAGAACTCTATTTCCACATCGATGAGAAAAACAACCAGGTAGAACTTACAGAAAAAGGTCTGCATCATATTACAAAAGGCGGAGAAGATCCCAATTTCTTCGTACTTCCGGATCTGAGCACACAGCTGGCTGAAATTGAAAAAGCCGGACTTCCGCAGGAAGAAATTCTTTCAAAAAAAGAACTAGTACTTAATGAATATTCGCAGAAGGCGGATAGGATCCATACCGTTCAGCAATTGCTGAAAGCCTATACATTATTTGACAAAGATGTTGAATATGTTGTTCTGGATGGTCAGGTCAAGATCGTTGATGAGCAGACAGGTCGTATTCTTGACGGACGCCGCTATAGCGACGGACTTCACCAGGCAATTGAAGCAAAAGAGAATGTGAAGATTGAAGCAGCGACGCAAACCTATGCTACTGTTACCCTCCAGAATTATTTCCGTATGTACCACAAACTCGCGGGGATGACGGGTACTGCAGAAACAGAAGCAGCTGAGTTATGGAATATCTATAAACTGGATGTGGTTTCCATACCCACCAATCTTCCGATGGTGAGGAAAGACCATGAAGATCTTGTATACAAAACCAAACGTGAAAAATACGGAGCTGTTATTGATGAAATTGAAGCCCTCCGGAACGCGGGTCGTCCTGCGCTCGTAGGTACAACTTCAGTTGAGGTGAGTGAGTTGCTGAGCAGGATGCTGAATCAGAAAAAGATCCCGCACAATGTACTGAATGCAAAACAGCATGCGCGTGAAGCGCAGATTGTACAGGAGGCAGGTATGCCCGGCAGTATAACGATCGCAACAAATATGGCTGGTCGTGGTACCGATATTAAACTCGGTCCCGGCGTTAAAGAAGCAGGTGGGCTGGCTATTATTGGTACTGAGCGTCACGAAAGCAGGCGTGTTGACCGCCAGCTGCGGGGCCGTGCCGGTCGCCAGGGTGACCCTGGTAGTTCACAGTTCTATGTTTCCCTTGAAGATGACCTGATGCGCATGTTCGGAAGTGAGCGTATTGCTTCACTGATGGATCGTATGGGTTATAAAGAAGGTGAAGTGATCCAGCATTCGATGATTACAAAGAGCATCGAACGCGCTCAGAAAAAAGTGGAAGAAAATAACTTCGGCATACGTAAACGCCTGCTCGAATACGATGATGTAATGAATAAACAAAGAAATGTTGTTTATACAAAACGTCAGCATGCTTTGTTCGGAGAGCGGCTTGCACTGGATCTTGACAATGCATTTTATTCTGTTGCTGAAGGCCTCCTCCAGGGCTTCAGGGGAATGAATGATTATGAAGGTTTCCGGATGGCCGCGATCGTGAATTTTGGAATTGACACGGTGATAACTGAAGAAGAGTTTGAAAAAGAGAACCTGAAGGAAATTGCGCTTCGTTTTTATAATGAAGCGATCGTCAATTACACCAGGAAAAAAGAGGATCTTAAAAAACAGGCATTGCCGGTTTTCAATAATATCCGCCAGACCCAGGGAGGCCATATTGAAAATGTAGTTGTTCCATTTACCGATGGGAAAAAAGGCATCAATGCGCTGGCCAATCTCGATAAGACATTGAGCACCGGAGGTACAGAACTGGTAACATCACTTGAAAAGACAATCACCCTTGCCATCATTGATGATGCCTGGAAAGAACACCTGCGGGGAATGGATGATCTTAAACAAAGTGTTCAGACAGCGGTATACGAACAGAAAGATCCGTTGGTGATCTATAAAACAACTGCTTTTGAACTGTTCTCTAATATGGACGGTGAAGTGAATAAAGATATCGTTTCTTTCCTTTGCCATGCCGGTCTGCCTGTGGAACAACCGGGCCGTAACCAGATCCGTGAAGGTCGCGAGCAGAAAACCGATATGAGTAAAATGCGGGTACGCAAAGACGAAATGGTAAGTGCCGGAAGTGGTGAACCTGAAATGGCCGGTGGTGGATCAGAATACCATGATCCGTCAACTCCTGTAAAACAGGAACCAATAAAAGTGGGTCCGAAAGTAGGTCGTAACGACCCATGCCCCTGTGGAAGCGGAAAGAAATTCAAGAACTGCCATGGCAAGGAAGAATAACCCCGGGGGAAGAACAATTTGATCAATTATTTTTTTTAAGAGATAAACCGGGGCATAGATTTTGCATTTTGCAAAACATGAAAAATTTTCTGCTTGCTATTTTTCTGATGGGTTATCTCACCGGGTACAGTCAAACTGAAACCGGGGTTGCTATTATTAAGGACCCCCGACTTGACCTTCTTATCAAAAAACAAGTAGAACTTAACCGGCAGGTATACCTGATGAATAACCGTACAGGTGCCGGATACCGGGTTTTGGTAGTTAGTACAAACGACAGGGCCAAAGCTTTCGAAGTAAAATCAAGGCTGATGTCTACTTTCCCGGAGCACAAAACATATCTTTTTTACCAGTCTCCTTATTTTAAAATTCAGATAGGCAATTTCAGAGAAAGAAATGAAGCGGCTGATCTCAGGCAGCAAATCCTGAAATTGTATCCAACGGGTGTAATCATTGTTCCTGCCACTGTAGAATTCAAACCGGAAGCAGAAGAGCTGGGTAATTAAGGCCTGCGCTGTATCTTCGGGGCATGTTATCAGAAAAAATCCGGCAACTCGCCGGGGAGTTTGCACCAGCCTGTATTGAGATCCGTCATCATCTTCATGCAAACCCGGAACTCAGTTACCAGGAATTTGAAACTTCAGCATATATCCGGAAACAACTGGATAATTGGGGAATTACTTATTCTGTTCTTGCAGAAACGGGTGTTGTTGCATTGATAGAAGGAAGAAATCCCGGGTCCCGCATTGTTGCACTCCGCGCAGATATGGATGCTTTACCCATCCAGGAAGAAAACGATGTTCCCTACAAATCTA
>JAATGW010000744.1 GCA_015654495.1 Chitinophagales bacterium | reverse complement strand
GAACTCCACCCTTATAAATAATAAGACATGCTGCAATCAGCTGACCTATAAACTTTTTTATAGGAGCAATTACAAGGATATCATCTTTAAGACCCAGGAAGAAAATAACCAGGGCTGCTGCGAAAAAATATTGAAATTCCGACGCAATATCAAGTGGGATGATAAAAAGGCTGGCAAGAATAAATCCGGCAAATATACCCAGCCCACCCAGGGACGGCACTGGTGAAAGGTGTACCTTTCGTTCATCAGGCAGATCAAATAACTTTTTTTTATCTGCGACCTGAATAATAACCGGAATAGCTGCAAAGGTAATAATGAAGGCAATTGAAGTGCCTAATAAAATTTTGTCCATTAAACCCCGATTTAGGACCAAAAATAAAATGAATAAAAAAATTCAGTCTATTTGAGGAATTTACAAATTCTATGTAAAGGCTTAGCACCGAGTAAATTCTGCACATAGATAACGACTTTTTTCCAGATGTTAGTATTTTTTGCAGACTTTATACCAAAAAAAAAGATTCAGAAATTCATTACAGAAAATTTACATGTCTTTGCATCAGAATTTACCCCTAGTTTTGCGCGGAAAATACAGCTCACCATGGCAGAATTAACAGAGATAGCCTCCCAGATAAGAAGAGATATAGTAAGAATGGTTCATGGATGCCAAAGTGGCCATCCGGGCGGATCGCTCGGATGTACAGATTTTTTTACTGCCCTGTACTTCAAGGCAATGAAACACGATCCGTCATTTCATCTGGATGGGATCGGGGAAGACCTCTTTTTCCTGTCAAATGGACATATTTCCCCTGTTTTCTATTCAACGCTTGCCCGTTCAGGCTATTTCAATATTGCTGAGCTCGCAACTTTCAGGAAAATAAATTCCCGTTTGCAGGGTCATCCCACAACTCATGAACACCTTCCCGGTATCAGGGTAGCATCCGGTTCATTGGGGCAGGGAATGAGCGTGGCCATCGGAGCTGCACTGGCAAAAAAGCTGAATAAGGATACGCATATCGTATATTCTCTGCATGGAGACGGAGAACTGGATGAAGGGCAAAACTGGGAAGCGCTGATGTTTGCTGCTCATCATAAGGTTGATAATCTCATTTCCACAGTCGACTGGAATGGTCAGCAGATCGATGGAACAACTGATTTTGTAATGTCGCTGGGTCATATAAGAGCTAAATTCGAAGCATTTGGCTGGAGCACAATGGAAATGAACGGAAATGATATGGATGCTGTAGTAGCAGGACTGGAAAAAGCTAAATCAATGACCGGACAGGGAAAACCTGTAGGAATCATGATGCATACAGTGATGGGAAAAGGTGTCGATTTTATGGAGAATAATCATAACTGGCATGGTGTGGCACCAAATGATGAGCAACTTAAGTCGGCGCTGGCACAATTAAAGGAAACATTGGGCGACTACTGACTCTTACGTTAAACGTTTAATTCCGGAGCTCGAACGGTTGCCTGGCAGCGCGGGCAGCGGGAAACCAGGAAGCCAGCAAGCCGATCAGAAACACAGTTACTATAACCAGTAGTATATCGGTAAAAACCAGTTTTACCGGATAATAATCAATCAGAAAGGATTGACCCTGCAGGGGAACCAGTTTATAATGCGTTTGAAGATAATAAAGAATCAAAGCGATTATTAATCCACCGCCCGCGCCAATAATTGCAAGTAATATTCCTTCACAAAGAAATATCTTCCGTATCATTGTTTTTTCAGCACCCATCGCCTGCAAAACCTGGATATCCTTTTTCTTTTCCAACACCAGCATGCTTAATGCTCCAATCATATTAAATGCAGCGACAAGTAAAATCAACGAGAAAATCCCATAGATAGCCCACTTTTCCAGACTTATAGTTGAATAAAGACTTTCGTTCTGTTCATAACGGTTTTGTACCAGGAAATCTTTGCCCAGAAAAGATTTCATGCCGCGAATGATTTCTGATTCCTGGCTGATATCGGAAACCATAAATTCCATTGCGGTAAACTCATCCTTTTGATAATTCAGATAAGTTTTAAGAAAATCGATATTGGTAATAACATACTTATTATCAAATTCCGATTGTATTGCAAAACTGCCCGAAGGCAGAACCTGGCCCTGGCTGAGTGACGAAAGCGGATCTGTACTGCCGGCAGGAACTTTTTTTGGAAGGTAAACGGTAAGCGGGGTGATTGCTCTGTCACTTAATATTCCTATCGCATTCTCAATGCCAACTCCCATTACAGCACGTGGTTCTTCAGCTGTACCAAGATTGAAGTTGCCCCGTATCATTTTTTCAGGAACGCCTGAAATATACCTGTAATTGCTGTCCACGCCTTTGATCGAAATGATCGTATGTATGTCTCCGTTAGTAAGCATGGCATTTTCCTCTGCTACAACTGAAGCCGCTTTGATTCCGGGCCATACAGCGAGCTTTTTCCGCTGTTCTTCTGAAAGATAGATAACCTTACCCCTGGCAGCGCTGATACGGATATCCGCGTAAAAGCTGGAATAAAGTGATTTTACTAAACTTTCAAATCCGTTGAAAGCACTTAAAATGATAATCAGTGAAGCAGTTCCTACAATAATTGCCACAACACTAACCCACGAAATGATATTGATGGCATTCGTTGATTTTTTTGCTTTAAAATATCTCCATGCGAAACTGAAATACATGCAGGGAATCAGGGCTTTTTCTCTTCGTTTATCTTTTTAAACAATTCTTCCATTTTGAACACATGATCCAGCGTTTCGTCGTTGAAATATTTCAATTCAGGAATACGACGCAACTGGTGCTTCACCCTGTCTGCCAGTTCTTTTTTTACAAGCCAGTTCTTGTCTTCGATATGTTTTAATGCAGCCTGTTTGTCTTCTATCTGAAAAAAGCTCAGGTAAATCCTGGCTTCCAGAAGATCGGGGGTTACTTTAACATCAGCAATGGAAACCATCCCCCCGTTCAGCATGTTAAATCTATTGCGTTGAAAAACATCGTTAAGTTCATGTAATAATACGCCTGCAACCTGTTTTTGTCTCTTACCCTCCTGCATACAGTAATCTTTAGTTGGCTGTAAAAATAATTACTTTTGCGCTTTCCTGAAGAATAAGCCTGCTCCTGAATGAAGAGTTTACAAACTATTTTCAGATATGTCAGTAAATACCCGCGACTTGTTGTGCTGTATTTCAGCCTGAACCTGCTCTCAGCATTCTTTTCACTTGTCTCGCTTACACTGCTGGCACCTTTTCTGGCATTAATCTTTGGTGTACAGCAGGATAATAAGATAATGACATCGAAATTCAGTCTGGGAGCTGTAACTGACCGGTTCTATGCATTTCTGACCAGGCTCAATCAAACAGATGAAGGCAAAGTAAAAGCATTAGACGTTTTATGCCTGATAGTGCTGGCAGCAATCCTGTTAAAAAATCTCTTCCTTTATCTCTCAATGTATGTGCTAACGCCGATACGTAACCGTATAATTAACGATATGCGGGATGATATGTATCATAAAATTCTTCAGCTGCCCGTTGGGTTTTTTAATGAGCAAAGAAAGGGTGATATCATGAGTAAACTCACCAATGATCTTCAGGATGTTGAATATTCTACCATCAGCTTTCTTGAATCTTTTTTCAGGGAGCCTGTTATTATTATTCTGTATCTGATAGCAATGATCAGCCTCAGCCCTCAACTGTCTTTGTTCCTGCTCATTTTCCTTCCTGTTTCCGGATTGATCATCGGGCGGGTCGGAAGGTCACTGAAAAAAGTTTCGGGAAAAGTGCAGTCTAAACTTGGAGATATTCTCAGTACAATTGAAGAAACATTAGGAGGTATAAGGGTTGTGAAAGCTTTTAATGCTGAAGGTCAGCAACTGAGAAAATTTAAAAAGGAAAATTTCGAATTATATACCATAAAAAATAAAGCAAACCGGAGAAGAGATCTTGCATCTCCTGTTTCTGAAACATTGGGATTACTTGCAGTGTGCTGCGTACTTTTTTATGGCGGAAGACTGGTGTTGCGTGAAAACTTCCTGAACGGGCCGGACTTCCTCGCCTATATTGCGATCTTCACTCAGATAATTAATCCTCTGAAAGCCTTAACCACTGCATCTTATAACATACGTAAAGGAGCGGCAAGTGTGGAACGCATACAGGAACTGATCACCCAGCAGGAAACAATCAGGGAACCTGAACATCCCAGAAAACTGGAGAGCTTCAATCAACGGATTGAAATGAAAAATGTAAACTTCGCCTACGGAGATGTGTTAGTGCTGAAAAATATAAGTCTGGTTGTGGAGAAAGGAAAAACACTTGCCCTGGTGGGTTCTTCAGGAAGCGGAAAATCAACGCTGGCGGATCTAATTCCGCGGTTTCATGATGTAAGCTCAGGCTCTGTATTACTCGATGGCCATGATATAAGGGAATATTCGGTTAAGGATCTGCGTAACCTCATGGGAATTGTTACCCAGGAGCCGATTCTTTTTAATGAAAGTATCGCTGCGAATATTGCGCTTGGAAATGATTCTGCGCCGGCGGAACAGATTGAACAGGCCGCAGGAATTGCCAATGCGCATCAGTTTATTATTCAGAAAGAAGGTGGCTATCAGTCGAATGTGGGCGATCGCGGAGCCAGGTTGAGCGGAGGCGAAAAACAAAGACTTACAATAGCGCGTGCAGTGTTGAAAAATCCGCCGATTCTGATCCTGGATGAAGCAACATCTTCACTGGATACCGAAAGCGAAAAACTGGTTCAGGATGCCATTAACCATCTGATGCAGGACCGCACCAGTATCGTAATAGCCCATCGGCTTTCGACAGTAAGGCATGCCGACGAAATTATCGTTCTTCAGAAAGGCGAAATAGTGGAAAGAGGCAGGCATGAAGAACTCATGAAGCAGAATGGATTTTATACCCGGCTTGTGGAGATGCAGGAAGTTAAGTAGTCGGGAGTCGGGAGTCTGTAGTCGGGAGTCAACAGCCCTTTAAAACTTCAACTACTAACTAAAGGCATTAGACTCCAGGCTCCAGACTAATGACTCCAGACTTCTCTTGCCTGAATTCTGTCTCCCGACTCCTGACTCCAATCTCCAGACTAATGACTACTGTACATCAGGATTCCCTGACATCCCATCTTGGCTTTGATGCTAAATGTTGTGTTAATTAGTCGGGAATCGGGAGTCTGTGGTCGGGAGTCTGTAGTCAACAGCCCTTTAAAACTTCAACTACTAACTAAAGGCATCAGACTCCAGACTCGAGACTAAAAGACTCCAGACTTCTCCTGCCTCCCATCTCCTGCCTGAGTTCCGACTCCTGACTCCAATCTCCAGACTAATGACTACTGTACATTAGGATTCCTCGACATCCCCATCTTAGCTTCGATACTAAGTGTTGCGTGAGGAACAGCACGAAGACGTGCTTTATCAATTAATTTTCCTGTAACCCGGCAAATGCCATAGGTCTTATTTTCGATTCTGATGAGTGCTTTTTCGAGCTTATCGATAAAGTCGATCTGACGGCTGGCCATCTGGCTCAGCTGTTCCCGCTCCATACTTAAACTGCCATCTTCCATTGTCATGTAGCGGTTATCTGTTTCATCTCCGCTCATTTCATCTTTACGGGTAATCAACCCATGGAGATAGGACAATTCTTTTTTTGCGGCATCTAACTTTCTTGCAATCAATTCTCTGAATTCCGTTAACTCAGCGTCGCTATATCTCATAGTAGGTCCAGTGTTTTCAACAGATGGCTGATCTAAAACCGATCTGGTAAATTCGGGTTCGTATTTACGTGATGTTGTTGCATTGATCTTTGGCATAACCACAGGTTTTGCAGGTTTTTTTGCTTCCTGTGTCTTTATGACTTTCCGGATTTCTGCAAGTTTATTTACGGGCTTCTGTTCTTCTTCGGTTTTCTTAGGCTGTGGTTTACTCACTTCAGCTGGTTTTTTAACGGCTGGAGCGGGCGCCGGGTGTTTAATAGTGGTGGCTTTTTCTTCTTTATGCGCAACCGCCGGTTTTACCGGATGCTTATCATCTTTATGCGGGGCTGCTTTTACCGGAGCTGCTTTAGCAACGGGTTTTGGCGCAGGCTTTGCCGGAGCCGCTTTTTTAACAGGGGGTTTGGGCGCAGGTTTAGCTGCCTTTTTAACCTTGGCCGGCTCAGGTTTTTTCGGAGCCGCTTTTTTAGGAGCAGGTTTCACAGCTTTTTTTGCTGGCTTGGCCACCTTCGGCGCAGCTTTCTTTTTTGTTGGCATAAATTGATTACCCTTTTTTTGAAACTAACACTTTGAGCTGAAAATCATTCACTTCAATTTCAGTACCATCCGAAATTTCAGGTACCAACTCAAGCGTATCTGCTAAAATTTCGGCGCAAATATAGTTATTAAATTGTGTAATAGCCGGAATCAGTTTTTCATCACCGCTAACCTTAACATTAATCCTGTCCGTGAGTTCATACCCCTGATCTTTCCTGATCTTTTGTATCCGGTTTACCAATTCACGCGCATTCCCTTCTTTTTCGAGCTCCGCGCTAACTTTTATATCAAGTGCTACTGTAAGAGAATTTCTGGAAGCAACCATCCAGCCCGGCACATCTTCGCTTTGAATATCTACTTCGTCTGACCGGATGATGATAGATTCACCATCAACCATCAGCTGATATTCGCCAGTAAGCTCAAGTTTTTTAATATCTTCCTGTGTAAAAGAGCCAATTGCCGATGCTACCTTCTTCATTTTCGCACCTAATTTCTTACCAAGAGCAACAAAATTCGGCTTAACCTTTTTGCGGATAAAATCGTTATTGCCGGAAAGATATTCCAATTCCTTTACATTCACTTCAGCTTTGATCAGATCTTCCACTTTTTTCAATTGTTCCAGCATGTGAGTGTTATTCACCGGGATCAATGCCTTCTGCAACGGCTGGCGTACGCGGATATTCACTTTTTTGCGTATCGACAGTATCAGTGAAGACGCATCCTGGGCCATGCTCATTCTCTCTTCAAGTTCCGGATCAATAATCGACTGGCTCTCCACCGGAAAATCTGTATGGTGAACCGATTCAGCTCCTAACCGGCCCGTCACTTTATCAAGTGCACGGTAAATAAAATCAGAAAAGAAAGGAGACACCGGTGCAATTAACCGCATAAGTGTTTCCAGGCATTCATATAAAGTCTGGTATGCAGCTATTTTATCTTTTTCATATTCACCTTTCCAGAATCTCCGCCTGCACAAACGAACATACCAGTTGCTAAGCTGCTCATCTGTGAAATATTCTATTGCCCTGCCTGCCAGTGTGGGTTCGTAGTCATTCATATAAAGAGTGACCTTTTTTACCAGCGAGTGGAGGCTTGATAATACCCAGCGATCAATTTCCGGCCTTTCCCCGATCGGGATATAAGCTTCTTTAAAAGCGAACCCATCAACATTTGCATAAAGAGCAAAAAACTGATACGTATTGTAAATTGTACCAAAGAATTTCCGCTGAACTTCACGGATTCCCTCCACATCAAATTTCATATTTTCCCAGGGAGATGCATTTGTAACCAGGTACCAGCGCGTGGCATCCGCCCCAAACTGATTAATCGTCTTGAACGGATCTACAACATTGCCCAAACGCTTGCTCATTTTGTTTCCGTCCTTATCAAGTACAAGACCATTGGAAACAACAGATTTATATGCGACGCTGTCGAAAAGCATTACAGCAAGTACATGAAGCGTGTAGAACCAGCCACGGGTCTGATCAACACCTTCAGCAATAAAATCCGCAGGAAATGCTTTTGCTTCACCTTTTTCAGGACTTACCATATCCCTGTTCTCAAAAGGAAAATGCCACTGGGCATATGGCATCGCACCACTGTCAAACCAGACATCAATAAGATCCGGAACTCTTTTCATCGGCAAGCCTTTAGCACTCACCAATACAATATCGTCAACATAGGGTTTATGCAGATCCAGTATACCTTCATGCAGATAATGCTTATTAATATCTCCACCAAGTGTTTCACCCGCCTTCCTGATTTCAGCATTTAATTCTTCAATAGATCCTATACATTTTTCTTCTTCTCCATCTTCCGTTCTCCATATGGGCAAAGGTGTCCCCCAGAAACGACTACGGCTCAGATTCCAGTCGACCATATTCTCAAGCCAGTTTCCAAACCTACCCTCACCGGTTGATTTAGGTTTCCAGTTGATGGTTTTATTCAGGTCGACCATGCGATCCTTCAGTGCCGTGGTCCTGATAAACCATGCATCCAG
>JAATGW010000012.1 GCA_015654495.1 Chitinophagales bacterium | reverse complement strand
CCTCAATAAGTTTATTGAAATCTTCTTTGCTGCCGGAATTCTTTAACCAGAAATAAACGTGATGTAAAAAAGGTTGTTCTGCGTGCATTGATTCTGCTTTTGAGTTCGCAAATATACCAAAATTGGCAGCAGCAGTAATCAGCCCTGCCTGCTTAATAAAACGACGTCGTGATGAATTCTTTTTTTCCATTGCATTTATTTTTTCAATGATTTAAGCCAGTCCTGAATACCCGCCTGAATTTTCAGCGCTACAGCTTTGTGAAATTTCGGATCCAGAATTCTCTTTTCATCTTCCGGATTACTCAAAAAAGCAACTTCCACAAGACAATTGGGGTATTCAGTAGGTCCGCTTAAAGCGAAATTAAAACTTCCTGTATTTCCAAAATCATAGAGTTTCAGCTCGAGCATCCGGTGATGGATAGCTGCAGTTAACGGCCGGAATCCGATATAACGGTAATAGCTACTTGTGCCCCGGATTGTGTCGCTGGACGATGAGTTCAGGTGTATACTGATCAGAAAATCGGGATCTGCCTCACGCAATGCCAGAATTCTTTCGGGCATTCCCTGCGAAGTATCGATCATCCTGGTCATATAAATATTCTTAACACCGCTTTTTTTTAATTGCTTTTCAAGTTCTTTCGCGATGCGCAACGTATAATCCTTTTCAGTGATCCTGCTTGTAACACCGCTGGCGCCTACATTATCACCACCATGCCCCGCATCAACTGCAATCCTCATCTTTTTGAGATCAAGCGATGGTGGCTGGCGTTTTACTTTCACGATAAGTTTATTCGAGATACTGTCATAACCGATATGATAACCCCAATGCTGACTATTTTTTAATTCGATAAAAACCCGCATCACATCGTCCTCCACCTGTTCATACCAGGCACGACTTATTTCTTTAGCGGTCTGCAGCTGAGTAATCCAGTTTGTGTTTGATGTGACGCCGAATATATCAATTGCAATCCGGGCTGGGCTCAACTGCATATAACTTCTGTATGGAAGTTTCTCAGGTAGAAAAACACTCAGATAATCATAACGATCGTCCCCGTAAATTTTCCAGTTACCGGAAAGATGCCAGGGATGTATGATACCTGAATCACGGAACCTTACATTTTCTTTTGGAATAAATGCCTTGTGATTTGCTGATAACCTGACAATATAATCTGTGTTTAGGCTATCGGTTACCGTAACCAGAATATTTGAATCGAGATAAGTCATTTTAGCTCCGCCTAAGCGATCATCTCCGGGGCCATATTCAAGATAGGGTAGTTTGCCTGTTGTTTTTCCCATCCTGAATCCTGCGGGGTTTTGCGCGGAAACCATAAACGCAAGCACTAAGCAACAACCAGTTAGAAAATATTTCATCACTTCAAGTTAAAGCAAATACCCAGAAACCAATATTGGTAGTTATACGAAGTGGTTAAAAGCATTTTCCCTGAATTTTAGAGTAATACAAATTGAACAGCACTTTAATCACCTGATTTTACGTTTATATGTAGAATTTTTTCGATTATTCCATACTCCTTATGAAAGATAGTTTATTCATGAATGGCGGACCGGGTTTCAATACCATGAGTATGGTTAGCCTGATACTGCCATTACTGGCCATTTTTTATAAGCGAAAGTTATGGCATAATAGTTTTCTTGCTCTTGCGTCCTGTATTCTTCTGCTGATATTTACAAGTTTATTAAGCTCAGGAAATATTGAATTTGATGCGCAGGCAGTTTACACGATAAATACAATCAGCTCTTTAATTCAACCCCCGCTGATGTTGCTTTTCCTCACCTATTTTACAAATCAGGAACAGGTTAAAAAGATGATGCGGTTTACAGTTTTAATTCTTCTGATCACCGGCACACTTATTTTAACCCGCGGGGATATTCAGGATGTAGCTACTCCTGTGGTACTGGGTCTTGGATTGTTGCTTGTGAATATTTACAGCTTCTACTTTTTTATTCAGCAAATCAAAGCAAGTGTGACTTTAAGAGCAGAAACCGGAAAAGCATTTATTATAAGTGGAGTTGTTTTCGCTTATAGTAGCTATAGTTTTATTTTTATAGTGAGTTGTCTTTTAAATTCAACCAACATACAGGATCTGTTTATGCTTTTTGAAATAAGCACTTTTATTTTTTCTTTACTGGTTATGGTCGGAATTATCCTGAACAAGCCTTTGCCTGAAATTAAACCAGTAAAGAACCCGGAATCGGGTATTAAAGAGTGGGAAGGTTTTTCCCGATCCAACTAATCTTTTTTTGGGTATGTATAAAAAAATAACCCCTTCGGGTGAAGAGGTTATTTTTTTTGTGAACTTATTTTTAAAGACTGTATCTGTTCTCTGAAATTAACCGGGCAGCTATTCTTCTGCGGGCGTCTTTAGTGTTGAAGGGATCAGCTTTTGTAAATCTTTTAAGGCCAAGTAACATCATCCTGTGTTCATCACCGGCAGCAAAAGCATTAATAGCGTCTTTGCCCGATTTGTTTACACGATCAGCAGCGTCATAAAGGTAAGTCCTGGTGATATCAGTTTCAATGGCGGCATTGGCATCACCCAGCAAAGCGGCTTTTTTCATTGTGCGCAGAAGTGCACTTTCTACGTGAAATACCTCGATTGCCATATCAGCAATGTTCATCAGGATTTCCTGTTCATTCTCGATCTGCATCATCAGTTTCTGAACCGCCGCACCGGCAACCATTAGTATCGCTTTCTTCATATTCCGGATCAGTTTTTTCTCAGCTGAAAATCCACCCTCCTCATCAGAGTTAAAATCAGGGATACTCATGAGTTCTTTCTGAACAGCCATTGCCGGCCCCATCAGGTCAAGCTTTCCTTTCATTGCACGTTTCAGGATCATATCGACTGTAAGTAAACGATTGATCTCATTGGTGCCTTCATAGATGCGGTTGATCCTGCTATCACGGTAAGCCCTCGAAATATCATATTCTGCACTGTATCCGTTTCCTCCGTGGACCTGAACGCCTTCATCCACCACAAAATCAAGCAACTCGCTTCCGAAAACTTTGAGCATCGCGCATTCCACCGCATATTCTTCGGCGGCACCCAGCAGAGCTTCATTGAATGGCTTACCTGAATGAAGCAGCTCCTGTTCTTTTTCTTCAATCCAGGAAGCCGTACGGTACAAAGCACTTTCGGCTACCCATGTGCGTATAGCCATTTCAGCAAGTTTATGCTGGATAGCTCCGAAATTAGCGATCGGCTGTTTAAACTGTTCGCGGGTATTAGCATATTGAATACTAACATCAAGAGAACCTTTTGCTCCACCAAGCGCAGCTGCACATAGCTTCAGGCGGCCGATATTCAGAATATTAAATGCGATAACATGACCTTTACCAATTTCACCCAGCACATTTTCAACCGGAACCTTACAATCCTGGAAATACAACTGAACGGTAGAAGAGCCTTTGATTCCCATTTTATGTTCTTCAGGGCCCTGTGTAAACCCTTCCATGCCACGTTCAATTATAAAGGCAGTGAATTGTTTACCATCAATTTTTGCAAAAACGGTATAAATATCAGCAAAACCACCGTTGGTGATCCAGCATTTCTGGCCATTCAGTAAATAGAATTTACCGTCTTCGCTGAGCCTGGCTGTTGTTTTGGCGCTTAACGCGTCTGAGCCACTATTGGGCTCCGTTAGTCCATAAGCCCCCTTCCATTCGCCGGAGCCGAGTTTCGGAATGTATTTCTGTTTTTGTTCGGGTGTCCCAAAATAAAGAATCGGCAGAGTTCCGATACCTGTATGTGCAGACACCGCAACCGAAAAGGAATGACCGGCACCGAGACCTTCATTTACAATTGTGGAAGTGACAAAATCTTTTCCCAGACCGCCAAGATCTTCCGGCACGGAAGTACCGAGCAAGCCCTGTTCACCGGCTTTCTCAAGGAGTGAAGGCATCAGACCGGGCTCGAGGTTGTCAATCCTGTCCAGAATATTCATTACCTCTGTTTTCAGGAAGCCTTCGCACATTTCCATAACCATCCTCTGTTCCTCGTTAAAATCTTCAGGAGTGTAGGTGGCAGCAGGTTCTGATTCCCGGATTAACCATTCGGCACCTTTGTGGTTTGCTGTGGTTTTTACTTCGGCAGCCATAATTTGAATGTTTTAAATTGATTAATTATTTCAGATTGTCATATACCTGTTGCAGTACGGCTTTGCACAGATCAATATCACCTACATCTACCCCTTCCAGTGCTTCATTGAGTGTCTGATTCGCAATGTCCATCGACTGATCCTGCAATCGTTTAGCCGTTTCCGTTAAAAAAATCATGTTCATCCGGCGGTCCTCCTTACTTGAAACTCTTTTTACAAGTTTCTGTTTTTCCAGGTTATCAACCAGACGCGTAATACTGGGTTTATCACGGAATGTCGAATTACATAACTCCTGCTGACTCATCCCATCCTGCTTCCATAAATGATAGAGTACACTCCATTGTTCAATTGTTATTTCCACACCCTGCTGCTTGAAATTTTTCTGCAGCCTTCTTGCAATTGCCGTAGAAGCCTTTCCCGTGATAAAACTGTATAATTCGCCGCGCTTAAATTGGTTGTTTGGCATATTGTTAGTTATGCAACTAATTTAAAAGTACTCATTTTTTCCGGAATATTTCAGTTAATTTTTCATATCAGCAGGGTTTCGTTTTTTCTAAAAAATAATGGCTGGATTTTCAGTCTGTTATAATTTCGGCGATTCTTAAGGCACATGGAGTCTAAATTTATACACTATAAAAGCAGCAGAATTCATTACCGGAAATCCGGTAGCGGCAAAAAAAAGCTTGTGTGTCTCCATGGATTTGGTGAAAAAGCTGAATCATTTGATGTGCTCGAAAAAGTATGT
>JAATGW010000646.1 GCA_015654495.1 Chitinophagales bacterium | reverse complement strand
CTGTTTTGTCGAAGGCAATGGCTGAAATTTCTCCCATATCCTCCAGCGGTTTTCCGCCTTTTACTAAAACCCCTGCTCTTGCTGCTCTCGCAACTCCGCTTAGTACAGCGCTGGGCGTTGATATAGCCAGCGCGCATGGACTTGCAGCCACCAATACGCTCATCGCGCGGTAGAAACTGGTACTAAAGCTCTCATCAATTACCAGAAATGCGAAACAAAGCATCACCACCAATATCAAAACCGCAGGCACATAATATTTTTCGAATTTGTCCGCCAGGTGCTGCGTCGGCGATTTTTGTGTCTGAGCTTCGTTGACCATTTTGATCAACCGGGCAATTGTTGAGTCCGATGCTGGTTTGGTGACCTTAATTTCAAGCAATTGATTCCCGTTAATTGTTCCGGCAAAAACTTTATGTTTCTGGTCAATGAGGGCTTCCTTGCTGATATCAAAATCCGGATCTTCCGTTTCTGTTTTTTCTACAGGTATACTTTCGCCGGTAATCGGAGCCTGGTTTACATTACTGTTTCCTGAAATGATAATGCCATCGGCAGCCACTTTTGTATCAGGTTTAATCACAATAATATTTCCGGGTTTTAACTCATCAATATCAACTTCTTTTGTTCCAGTAGCTGTTTTAAGCAAAGCGGTTTTCGGTGCAAGTCCTGAAAGCGCAGAAATGGATTTTCGGGCTTTTTCCATTGCATAATGTTCGAGGGCGTGACTGAGGCTGAAGAGGAAAAGCAGCAAAGCCCCTTCTGCCCAATTGCCCAGTATAGCGGCGCCAATCGCTGCAACAAGCATCAGAAAATCTATTTCAAACTTTCCTTTTGCAATTGATTCTGCAGCTTCCTTACTTGTAAAAAATCCGCCAGAAAAGTAAGCTCCGATGTAAAGAATCAGCGGAAGATAAGTGTTAATGTTTTTTATAAACGAAAGGCCGAAACCAGTAACCAGAAGAATACCGCAGATAATGCTGAAAATAAGCTCACTGTTTTTTCCGAATACGCCACCATGGCTATGCCCATGAGTACCATGATCATGAGTACCTGATCCTGCATGACCGTGTTGTTCATGTGCTTCGTGGTCATGTGGAATTCTGAGTCCTGTTCTCTCAATTGCATGCAGAACCTCATGTTCAGTAATCAGAGAAGTATCATATTCAACAGACAATACGCCGCTGCCTGCAACAGAAGCAAAAATAATTCCCTTTACGCCTGTCAGCTCAGTTTCGATCAGTCGCGTTTGACGTTGATGGCGAATTCCACTGGCTTCGATCAGCAGGTGATGGTACTGGTTAGTAATTTTTGCGCCGGCCTGTCCCGCAAGTTTTTCCACCTGGTCGGCAAGGATCACATCCGGATCATAATGTAAGCAAAGCTGTGCTTTTGCACTGCCGTTGCGCGGAACTATATGTACTTTCTGGATGCCATGATGATGTTCCAGTTCCGAAATGATACGGGTAACACAGGCATCTCTTTCATCAGGGATATCAGGAAGAATTAATTCCAGATTAAGCTTCGTTTTCTCCACTGCAGGTTTCTTTTGATAAAAATGAATTATTTATCGGGATCTGCCAATGGATTTCTTTGCATCAGGGTGGCAAAGAGGCAACAGCCAATGCGAGTCTGGAGTCTGGGGTCTGGGGTCTGGAAAATACAAGACAGTAGATGGTAGACGGAAGGCAGTAGGAGTGATTAGTGTGTAGTTGGCTGGAAACTGGTGGCTGCTCAGATGACCGGAGGCTGGATGTTCAAACGTTTAACGTAAAACGTAAAACCTAAAACGTAAAACTTACAACTTAACAACCTGACAACTTGATAACAGCAGGCAAGAAACAAGAGCTTGCCCCACGGCAGCCGCGTTGTTTTACGTTAAACGTTGAACGTTTAACGTTTATGCATGTTCTTCCACGCGCACCAGCGCTTTGGCTACAGGTCGGATAATCTTCAGCTTTCCGAGTAAATAGATCACCGGATAGCAAAGATCGATTTCACCTTTTTTTGATGCGAAATTTGTTTTGGAGGGATATTTATGGTGATTATTGTGATAGCCTTCACCCATCATCAGCCAGTCAACTTTGAAAAGATTTTTTGATGTGTTTTCCATATCGTGATTCACGCTGCCATATTTATGTGCATACCAGTTAATGATTACGCCGTGCAATGGACCCATCACCATATGAAGAGGAAGTATCAGCAGAAACCACGGTGAAGGAGCAAACAATAAATATAGCGCGGTATATATGCCGATCCACATAAAGCGCGAAAACCAGCTATGTCCGAAAGCATCAAACCATCTCCATTCCGGCAGGTTTTTCGCAAATTTTTTCTCGATAGGATATCTCTTATAGAAAATATCAGAATAAATATTCTTTGTACGCCACATCATAGCGAACAGATTCTTATCATAGGCCGGAGAATGCGGATCGAGTTCTGTATCAGTGTAAGCATGATGCATACGATGCATAATGGCATATGCACGCGGACTCATATAACTCGAACCCTGGGTAATATAAGTAAATACATAGAATACTTTTTCCCAGGCCTTATTCATTGTGAAAGAAGCATGAGCAGCGTACCTGTGTAGAAAAAATGTTTGTGAAAAAAGCGAGAGATACCAGTGACCGATAAAAAACACAATTACAAATACCACGCAAATAATTTAAGAGTATTAAAAATGGATCAGGATGCGGTTTGTCATTAACCTCATCATCGAAGGCAGCGGTTTATCTTTTTAGAAAACCAACCGGTATTCTTCGCCAACCTTTGATAACCCGGCGACGAATTGCTTCTTTCACCGGGATTGGCAAAGATCGTTAAGAATCGGTCATCATCCATTATTTGTGATAGAATGTTTTATTAATATTCCACATATAATCAACAAAAAACTGATCACATCATCAGGGTTTTTTCAGGCATCCGGCTCCATTTACTATTGAATTAATCGAAACAAGGGCTATCCCGGGTTGTTTTTTGGCATTAATTCAGGAGAATTTGCTTTTTATTATATGAATCTCCGATCTTTAAACAGCCCCGACTCAACGGTACCATTGTATGAAAAAAAGAACATTTCTCAAATTATCCTCAGCTATGGCTGCAAGTCCCCTGGTTTCTTCATTACAAAGCTGGTATCCGCAGGAAAAATTACATAACTGGGCGGGGAATCTTGAATACAGTACAAGTAAAATAAGTTATCCTAAAAACATTGCTGAACTGCAGGATTTAATAAAGAAGTCGCCCCGGTTAAAAGTACTGGGTACAAAGCATTGTTTCAATACAATTGCAGACAGCAGGGATCAGTTTGTTTCCCTGCGTGATATGAATAAGGTTGTTTCTCTGAATGAAACTGCAAAGACTATCACTGTGGAAGGTGGAATGAAATACGGGGAGCTTTGCCCATGGCTTAACGGCAAAGGATTTGCAATTCATAATCTTGCCTCTCTTCCGCATATTTCCGTTGCCGGGGCGATCACAACAGCCACTCACGGCTCCGGAGTAAAAAACGGAAATCTTTCAACTGCGGTTACTGCATTGGAATTTGTTACTGCTGATGGCAGCCTCGTAAAATTATCAGAAAGCGATGGAGATAAATTCAACGCTGCTGTTGTTGGCCTCGGTGCGATAGGAGCTATCAGTACAGTCACATTGAAAATACAGCCGGCATTCCGGATGCGCCAGTATGTGTACGAGAAATTACCATGGGCTCAGCTCAAAGATCATTTTGATGAGATCATGAGTGCAGGCTACAGTGTGAGCTTGTTTACCGACTGGCAGAGTGAAAATATTAATGAAGTGTGGATCAAGGACCATGAATCAGTACCCGACAGAAAGGGGAATGCCGAATTTTTTGGAGCGAAAGCTAGCACAAAAAATGTGCATCCCATTATTGAACTATCTGCCGAAAATTGCACAGAGCAAATGGGCGTTCCCGGGCCATGGTACGAGCGAATGCCGCATTTCAAAATGGGTTTTACTCCGAGCAGCGGAAAAGAGTTGCAGGCTGAATTTTTTGTTCCGAAGCAGCATGCTGTTGAAGCCATGCTGGCTATTCAGAAAATGGGAAAACAGATAGGGCCACATTTGTTTATTTCCGAGATCCGGACAATCGATGCAGATAGTTTCTGGATGAGCCCCTGTAATCATCAGCCATCAGTAGCTATTCATTTCACCTGGAAACAGGAGTGGGAACCGGTAATGAAATTATTGCCGGTGATTGAAAAAGAACTGGCGCCATTTAATGTGCGGCCTCACTGGGGAAAGCTGTTTACAATTTCTGCCTCCCGGCTGAACGAATTATATCCTGAAATGAGTGATTTTAAAAAACTGGCAACCGGATATGATCCAAAGGGAAAATTCAGAAACGCATTTCTTGACAAAAATATTTATGCAGTTTGAGATATGATAAGTAAATTATGATCAGGAAAGCAATTCTGAAGCCTTCTGCGTAATTATGTTTTTTATCGTTCCGGAAAACATGGAAACGGCAAAAGGAACTTCTGCCTCTATATCAACGCTGAATGGATTTACCAGAATATTACCTGAGAGGTCAAAGCCCATAGCACTGAATTCAAAATTTCCGCCAGTGTCATTCCATTCTTCTTTTATATTTGAGATCGTTCCCGCCTGTTCCTCCTTTAGATTTTTCAGTAAATTTTTTATTCTGGTCAGCGCTTCTTCCTGGCTCAATTGATGCGGGATACTAAGATTGAGTTTTGACATTCTGTGAATTTGAGGTTCGAAGTTAAATCAAGTTTAGTTAAATAATTTCCATTAAAAATGGTTCTGATTTTTATTCAGACCGAAATGGTTGTTTTTCTGTAATTGCCCCAAATGCAGGCACTCAGATCGTCCGTTCCCCTTCTTTTATTAGTTAAGAATTTCAACTGATGTAATGTTAACTATGATCTTAATGGTTCGCACTACTGTTCATGGTTTAAGGTCAAAGGTTTTCTATGTCACCTAT
>JAATGW010000652.1 GCA_015654495.1 Chitinophagales bacterium | reverse complement strand
TCTTACGGATACGGGCAGCCGTATGAATTTATATACCGCAATAGTGTTTCTCGTATTTGGTGCGGGGATGATGATGGTTCCCGCGCGTAAATCCTGAGTTGCTTTTCTTTGCCGGTGTTTTCTGAGAAGATATCCAGGGGATCTGTAAGCGCCAGAAACGTATCTGTGCAACCATTCTATAAAGTATCCTGTTCAAACAGCGCTTCCATCCTTATCTCGTTGTCGACAAATTGCTGCCTCCATGCATTGTCGGCTATACCATAAGGTGTGATGAAAGTTAATACCAGCCCCCTGCCTGCCGGCATTACTTCGCGGAAAGCTGCAGTTTTTTGTTGCAAAACTGTGCTGTATCTTTTGTCAATACTGAATGTTTTCGCACCGAATTTAATCTCACAAATATTGATGGTGTTGTCTGCCCGTACCAGCAGGAGATCAATCTGTGCACTTTTTTTCATATCATTCCCCTGCTGGTACCACGAGGAATAACTGGTATGGATACCTGATATGCCCAGTGCGTTTTTGATTTGTGTAATATGTTTAAAGCAAATATTTTCAAACGCATATCCGCACCAGGAAATGTATGGTTCAGTATTGCTGATAGTGGACCAGTCATTCCGTGTTTTATTCGCCTGCATGAATCGGAAATAGAATAGGGTAAACTCGTCTACAAGCCGGAACAGACTTTCTTTCTTTTTATTAAAGTAAGGTTCGGTTATAACTACAAAGCCACTGTCAACCAGTTCTTCAAGTACTGTGCTTAGTCCGCCGCCGGTGATCAGTTTTCCTGTAGAAAGCAGTTCCTTCCTGGTCAATCCTTTACTTTTTTTTGACAGTGCATGAATCACCCGCAGATGTTTTTCAGGATTTTTAAATAAAGCCGCATACAGATTCTGAAATTCATCAGCTAAAGCGCCGTGCGTCCTGAAGCAGCAATGATTGATAGTTTGCCGGAGGCTGTCCCCTCTTTTAACAGCATTGAGGTAATGAGGTATTCCACCGGTAACCATATATAACTGCAGAACCTGATAATCACTGAAATTGATTTTCCGGTATCGAAGATATTCTCTTGTTTCTTTTAAATTAAAAGGCAGCAGCCGGATGCGTTGAGTAATGCGGTTATGAAGGCCACCTTTATTATTTACAATTTTTCTGATCATCCATGAGGCAGCGGAACCGCAGATCACTGTAAGTATGTCCGGCCTTTCAGATAAATACATATTCCAGAAATACCCAAAGGCTGCAATGAAGCCTGATTTATGTGTATCAAGCCAGGGCAACTCATCAAAAAATATCACTTTTTTTCCCCTGGATCTGTGTGAACTCAGAAGTTCCCTTAGTATAATAAATGCATGTTGCCAGCTGACTGGAGGCTGTATTTGTTTTTTGTCAGGAAAGCAGATTTTCAGTTGTTGATAAAAATTCGCGAGCTGAGTTACGGTGCCCGCTCCCGATTCACCACTGCAGGTAAATTTCAACTCCGCAGCGTAATGGTTTCTGATCAGGAAAGTTTTACCCACACGTCTGCGGCCATAAATCGCGAGCAATTCCGGTTGATTACTTGCAAGCAAGCTGTCAAGGATCTTAATTTCCTCTTTTCGCCCAATGATAGTCCTGCTCATTTAGAAATATTATCCGCCAAAAGTAGCCAATTAGGTATAGATTTGGCGGGTAATAAATAATAGTTTGCCAAATCCAGAGGATGGGGATCGGATTTGGCAGTAAATATTTATATTGAAAATGCCTTTAAGAAAGGGGAGATTATGATTATGCCGGCACCAGGCAGGTGACAGTTGGCAACCCTAGGTTTAATGTTCAACGTACAACGATATAGAGTGGTCAACTAGTCAGAATGAAAAATTGTAACACTCATTTGGTTGCATGGCCAAATTTATCTTCCGGATAGTTACAGCTTGTATGTAATTTGATGCTGATAACAAATATTAAAATCTTAATCATGAATAAAAAACTCATTTTGCTTTCCAGCACTTTTCTGGTTTTCTCTTTTTTATTAGCGCAAAAAACAAACTGGGACAGCCTCGGAAAAGAATCAACAAAAACAGAAGTATATAAACCTGTTCCGCCTGTAGTAACGCCGGGAGCCAGCCCCCAGGATGCACCTTCTGATGCAATCATTCTTTTTAATGGAAAAAATCTTGATGCATGGTATGGGAATGATAGTACAAAGACCCCGGGTTGGGTTATCGCCGATGGTATCATGACCGTAAATAAAAAGTCTGGCGGAATTATGACGAAGCAGCGGTTCATGGATTACCAGATGCATATTGAATGGCGGATTCCTTCAAACATTACGGGTAAAAGTCAGGCGCGTGGAAACAGTGGGATCTTTCTTGCCTATTTAGGAATTGAGAATACCTATTTTGAAGTGGGGTATGAAGTACAGGTTCTTGACAACTATAATAGCGAGACATATGTAAACGGCCAGGCAGGATCAATATATAAACAATCCATTCCGCTCGCGAATGCCTGCAGGAAACCTGGTGAATGGCAGACCTATGA
>JAATGW010000227.1 GCA_015654495.1 Chitinophagales bacterium | reverse complement strand
GCTTTCGTTGTAGTAAGAAAAAGGTTATCGTCAACCAGCCATTTAATCGTATCCTCAGACCATATTACACTGAATACATGAAACTCCTGTGAAAAATTTCCAGAGTTAAGATTATACTCGCTTCCTTTTGATGTATTAAAACCAGTGACCGGTTTCCAGTGCATTGTACCATATGTTCGCGCAGGGAAAGTGCCTATCAGTTCCATAATATCTATTTCACCACAGCCGGGCCAGGGAACGGTACTGATATTTGCTCCGAGCATCCACAATGCGGGCCATATGCCTTTACCTACAGGAAGTTTTGCACGGATATCAATCCTTCCGAACTGAAATGATTTCTTGTTCTGTGTCGTCAATCTCGCGGAAGTAAAATTGAATCCACTCATAGGCTCCGAACGGGCTTCTATTATGAGGTTTCCGTTGGAAAGAAAACTATTTTTTGTACTGTTGGTATAATATTCCAGCTCGTTATTGCCCCAGCCACCGGCGCCATTACCAATTTCATAGTTCCAAACATTTAAATCCAATGCAGTTCCTGAAAATTCATCATTCCAAACCCTTGTGTACCCCGCATAATCCAATGGTGTACTATAGCCGGTATTACCGGTTGTAATATTTGTGCCGTTTTCTGTAATGATTAGCCCCTCTGCAGATTGAACACCAATTGCACATGCTTTTGCGTTGCTTATCTGTATAGTAAATGTCAGATTATCTTCTCTGCTGTTATCCGCATCACCTGCAATCTGCACCGGAATTTCTGTCTGAAACTGATTGGCAGGTATGGTGATAGTTCCCGAGGCATTGGTATAATCTTCTGGTGATTTGGCTGTTCCTTCAACAAGGGTATAGTCTACAGATACAGCTACTGTAGTAGTCTTATTCAGGGAAAGTTTGAAACGCATAACAGCATCCGACTTTGTTCGTTCCACAGATGCATTCTCAATTTTTATCACCGGCACAACAGGAGGTGGTGGGTCTTCTCCTTTTTTACATTCAGAAAAAAAGATGGTCACTACCAATATCAGAACGGTTGGAGAAATTTTTTTTATCATCAGTCGGAGTTATTCTGCTTTTTAATATCTGGTGGTACGGAAATTCAGGTATCAAAAGCTTTTAAAAATCAGATTAAGGCATAGGGCATTTCTGCCCCATGCCTTTTAAGACCACTGCTCGCTACCAAAACTATCTTAGGATTGCTGCTTAGTCAGCTTTCAATTTTAAATACCAGGCATTGCCTGTTTCAGTTCCCTGTGCTCTCAGATACAATTCAGTTTCACTAATAGAAAGGATTTCATATTCCTTTAGTAATGCGCCATATCCGATATAGGTGTTATTTCCGCCAAGCAAAATTGCTGTTTTAGTAGAGGGAGTTCCTGCACCGATTCCCGAACCCGAAGGCACAAAAGAAAATGCAGAAGTTCCACCCGCATACGGGTAACATTGCTCATCACCTGTTGCAGGGATTCCGGGTAGCCCACCCGCCAATGCACCTGTTTTGGTAAATGCGCCATCAGGACTTTTTACTTCAAGGCTGAACGTACCTGATGCTGCGTTCTTTGTGAATGTAAAGGTTGCAGTATAGAAGCAGTTGCAACAGCCTACTTTTTCATTCACACCTGCAGCCCACCACTCAGGAGTAACCGAAGTGGTATTCCATGGACCTACACCAAAATGTGCAGGTATATCCTTATTGACCCGCCACACTTTTGAACCTGTACCGGTTAAATCTGAAACGATGGATGCATCAGGAGTAAAATCACTCCTTACCTGGATATCCTTGGTTACAGTAGTCGCTGTTGCGCCTGGTCCATAGGCTACAACGGTAATCCTGTAAGCATTGGTACCGATGGAAGTGTATTTGCGTGTGGTTTTCCCTGTAGGAAGAAATTCAAGTGCAATTCCATCGGTCGCACTGTAGTCGATTTTATACGACAATACATTTTTACCGGTGAGTTCGATGATTACATCACCTGAGCCATCACCATCCGGATGAGTTGCATCCTGGCCGACAATGGCTGTATTGATTGTCACTTCTGAAGGCGCAACCAACGCACCCATACTGTAATCCTGCTTATCGCAGCTGAATACAATCAGCATAAGGGCAATAAGCGCTGAACAAAATTTTATATAGCGTTTCATGGAGCAAAAGTTTAATTGGTTTGACTGAAATTATCCAGGTAAATAACGGAGCCGGTCCCACCCACTCCATCACCGTTGAAATCATCGTTGAACCGAAGCACGAGCTGATTGAATTTAGCGTTTGCGGGAACCGCAGCTATCGAACTAAAATCAAAAACAAGTTCTTCCCACTCTCCCGACTTTGTGATCGCAGTTTTCAATACAGCGATCCCGTTATTTATCGTTCCGGCTTCAAGTTCAATATTCAGTTTCTTACCTATCAATGCAGGATCAGGATTATACACCATCACTTTTATAATTTTTCCCTGGGCCATATCAATCGGCGTGTTCAAAGGACTGTAAGTACCGCTCCAGCTTTCAAATCCACGTGTGAATTTGCCTGTTTTGGCACTTGTATTTATTCCGGATGCGTCAGGATTTGCCACAGTCGCAAACTGCTGTCCGCCACCAAAAGTTCCAAAGAAATAATTGATAGTACTGAGATCAAAACTGATCGGTAATCCAAATGCATCGGTAATGGTTACCGGGGTGATCTTTTCTGTTTTGGCTGCGCCACCGCTTAATGCCACTACTTTTACATTATAGGTTCCGGCAGCAGAATAGTCGTGTGAAACCTCCGCATCTGTTGCGAGCGGGGTGCCCACTTCATTAGCAACATCTCCAAAATATACCAGATAGGAAGCTGCGTACAGTGCTGAAGCTTTCACTTTCAGGTTATGTACATTCTGTGAAGTTGTTACATTAAGTTCTTCCGGTGCCCTGTAGGTTACCTGCAGAGGATAATCAGCAGATGTTTCCTGGCCGGATAAACTTTTAGAAACAATTGTTACTGTATAAGTGCCTTCCGGATATGCATGTGTTGTATTATATCCAGGCATTACCACTGCAGAAGCTCCGGCACCTGTTCCATGTCCATAATTTACGACAAATGAAGATGCGCCTTCGCCTGTTGGCGTGATTGTAACATTTCCTGAATTATCATTAGAAATATCAAAAACCTTATTGCTGTTATTTGTTTTTGCAGAATTCAGGAACGACAAATCTTCGTCAATCCCATCTTTCTCACAGCCGGCCATCGCAGCCATGATGGCTGCGAGGCTGAACATTATAGTTACTTTTTTCATGTAGTAGGAAGTTTAGTAGTTAGGATTCTGAACAAGTTTAGTACCCTGGAGTTCGCGGAAGGGAATCGGGAAGATTTCATTTTTGCCTGCGACAAATCCTCTGCTGCCCAATACTGCCGGCGCATCACCCCAACGAACGAGGTCAAAAAAGCGATGACCTTCGCCTGCAAGTTCAAGCCTGCGTTCGTTTTTAATTGCAGTCAGTGAAACCGGAACAGAAGTTAATCCTACTCTTCTCCGTACGGCATCCAAAAGTGATTGTGCGCGCGCACCGGTACCACCCAATGCTTCAGCTTCCATCAGATAAGTATCTGCCAGGCGAATCACATAATCATTCTGCTGATAATTCAGTTCCATTGCACCTCCACCGGGACGTACATCTGAACGCTGAGGTATGAATTTATTCAGGAAATATCCGGTATTCTGGTATCCTTCAATATAATCAGCCTGATTAGCGGCTTTCAGGGCTTTCATATCGAAAACAGTTGCCTGAAAACGTGGATCACTTTTGATAACATCATAAAACTGCTGAGTGAAAACATTGAAACTCCATCCTGATGGAATATCAGGGGCCGGTGAACCTGCAGGCCTTGAATAGCTTCGCGGACCTACCATCTGGTTTACTGAATTTCCTTCGTCTGCACCACTTCCCCAGAAACCCCAGTCAGAGTTAGCAGCATTTGTATGCAGCACTTCCAGGATAGATTCTGAATTAAATTTATTTGTGAAAACCCAGAGATCAGCAAATTCCGTAAGGAGAGAATTGCCATATTGATTTGGCTGGCCCGGAGTTGTACCATTTACCTGGGCGAGCATTGCTGCTGCTTCTGCATTTTTCTTTTCGTAGAGATATACTTTACCAAGCATTGCCTGAGCAGCTCCTTTTGTAAACCTTCCTGCTTCTGTTGCAAGTACAACATTTGCCGGCAGCACTGCTATTGCTTCAGTCAGATC
>JAATGW010000452.1 GCA_015654495.1 Chitinophagales bacterium | reverse complement strand
TTTCCCAATATAAAGGCCAACACGTGATTTAAAGGATTTAAATACAGACCCAAAAATCATACCATCGAAAAACAACAACAAAAACATAGTTCTGAAAAAATAATTGTGGTTAAACCAGGCCATTATCAAAATAGCCCCGATGACGATCACATACATGCAAAAAGCCAGGTATATATTTCGTTTGCTTCCGCCATGCACTTCACCCCGGCTGATCATCGTGATAGCAGCAATATATACTACAGGCACCAACCCGATCCACCACCATTCCTGTACAGCCAATGGAACAATACTTACACCAAGGAGCAGGTTCAGCCCCCGGCAGAGGCCCATATTTAATGGGCCTGCAAACGGATGATGTTTACCATACCTATCATATATCAGCGATAAAACGGCTATTGTTGTTGCAATTAATCCTGAACTCAGTTGCCAGCTGAATGCAAAGCCAATACCCGCGATCAGTAATAAAATGCCCAGTAAGGATGCCTGTGAAATTTTAACTGCACCGCGTGGAATAGGTCGCTCAGGCCTTTCTTTGCGATCCAGTTCAGCATCAAAAACATCATTGAACACCACACCACCTCCGTACAATCCGATTGTGGAGAGGCATAGAAAAACAACAGGCTGCCAGCTGATATCCTTTTCCATATCCAGCAGTAAAAAGCCGGAAATAGCAATTCCGGCAAGTACATCGGATACAGCGGTTACAATATTTGCCGGCCGCATCAACTGCAGCATGGCTTTCAGTTTGCTCAACCTTTATTCTTTAACTTATAATGATGGAAGATTTATCAATTCTTGGTGATTGTCCGCCGCGCAAAACCGTATTGCCACTGAATTTCTGCGACTGATCAACGTTTTTCACAGCCTCAAAATCGGCCACATCTATCTGGCCACTCTGGCCAAAAGCGGTTATAGCATTCCGGTAGGTCACCATTTCAATATCAGCATCGGAAATGCCTTTTAATTTCATAAGCGATGCAGTTTTAGGAACTGCCAGCGGATCACTGATTCCCCAGTCTGCAGCCGAATTGATCATGATCCTTTCGGTTCCATACTGTTTTACAATCTCAACCATTCTTTCATTTCCCATCTTTGTGAATGGGTAGATGGTGAAAGCGGCCCAGAATCCGCGGTCGAGCACTTCCTTAACCGTTTCCTCATTGTTGTGGTCAACAATTACAGTGTACGGATCAAGACCATGTTCAACAGCAATGTCCATACTGCGCTGCGTACCTCTTTTTTTATCGCGATGTGGCGTATGTATCTGCACGGGAAGTCCGGCTTCCCTGGCCATATCCAGCTGAATACGATAATATTTTTCTTCTGCGGCAGTCTGATCATCGAAACCGATTTCTCCGATTCCAACCACCCCTTCTTTATAAATAAATAAGGGTAGCAGTTCGATTACCTGTTCAGCGAGCTTTTCATTATTGGCTTCACGGGAGTTTAATCCAATTGTACAATAATGTTTGATCCCGAACTGTGACGAGCGGAATCTTTCCCACCCCAGTAAACTGCTGTAATAATCACGGAATGTATCAATGCCGGTTCGCGGCTGGCCCAACCAGAACGCCGGTTCGATAATAGCCGTAATTCCTGCATCTGCCATGGCCTGGTAGTCATCGGTAGTACGTGATGTCATATGCACATGCGGATCGAAAAAACGCAGGTGGCTGATATTGTCAAAATTTACAGGTGAATAGGTTTCAGCCGTTTCTTTTGTTCTTTTTGAAGGATCGTGACACATCGGTATCAATTAATTGTTTGAAGATTGCAGACTTTCGTTGATCAGACTTTTCCAGCTCAGGTTTTCGAGTATTTTCGTTGCTCCGGCAGTTTCAGCAACCAGTTTTTTTGCCGGTGCATAATCACTTTGCGAACAGGCAAGTATAGCCGCTTTTTTTTCAACCGTGTCGCCTTCTGAATATAATTTCTGTAAGTCTGAAAAACTCTGCTGATTTATAAATTTCCCAACCAAACGCCAGAGTTGTGGATTTACCTTTCTGTGGGCCTGCCAGCGTTCATGAGCATAATCAATCAGAATATCAGCCAGGGGTTGATTTGCACGGTTATCCAGTCCCGTTATCCTGTCAACATTTTTATCAGTAAAAAAAGCTTTCATTACAAGTTGATTCCAGGCAGCTTCCGATAGCCACTGAGCCGGGTATGGATTTTCGTACATCACTGCTTCGAGTACAGTTGCGATATTATTGCGGATCCCTTCAGTGCAGCGATATACCCATCTTTCAGGAAACTGCAGATAGGGAAGAGAGCTGTAAAGGGCTACCAATTCATTCATTTCTGCAGTAAGAAATAGCTGCTCTATTTTCCTAACATACAGGTCAGGATCTGAAGCATTGATTTGTTGTAAAATCCAGACACGGGCTAATCTGTCAGTTGACCAATCCAGTAGGCCCGCTCCCGGGAATTTACTTTCCAGATTTTCCTGCTGAGCATTGGTGAGGGTTACCGGCTTCCTGCTGGTTTTTCTTGGAATCAGAACAAAACAGTGATTTAGTTTGTCAGCCCCGGATTCAGACCTGATCAATTCTGCCTGGTCTTCCAGCCAGCTCCAGGCTTCATTACTAACCTGATTTTTAAGGATTTCAGCGAGCAAATGTTCCATATCTCGGGGTTAAGCACCTGGCAATTAGACTTATATACCAAAAAGCCTTCAAATTTAGGACATAACTGAGTTATTGTAAATGATTTGAATTACATCTAATTCCGATCCGGATC
>JAATGW010000799.1 GCA_015654495.1 Chitinophagales bacterium | reverse complement strand
CCATCGCTCATCCCGATTACTATGTCAGTAAATACGTCGTTTGTAGTTGAATATTTTTCTTTGTGCATAATGGACAACGGAACCCGATAGCTATCGGGTCTGTTCCGTTATTTTTTACCGGAACAGAGTTCCGGCTTCCTAATCCAGACAAGATAAAGATTTCCCTATAATATCAGCACATTCGATTATTTGCGCTTTATTAATCACGAGGGGAGGAGCAAATCGAATTTTATCACCATGGGTAGGTTTTGCCAGGAGGCCGTTTTCTTTCAGCTCCATACAGAATTCCCATGCAGCTTCAGGATTTTGATGCCTTATAACAATTGCATTGAGCAAACCCTTACCCCTAACCGATTCTATTGCAGGAGCATTCAGATCAGCAATCCCGCTCCGGAACAGATCACCCATCTTTTCTGCATTTTCTATCAGGTGTTCATCCAATAAAACCCTGATCGCTGCAATCGCCACATGAGAAGCCAGGGGATTACCGCCATAGGTTGACCCGTGCTCACCTGGAGCAATCGTGAGCATTATTTCATTATCCGCAAGAACCGCACTTACCGGCATTGTGCCACCACTTAATGCCTTGCCCAGTATCAGAATATCCGGCCGCACCCCTTCATGGTCACAACATAACATTCTGCCTGTCCGACCCAATCCCGTCTGGATTTCATCACCTATAAACAACACATTTGCATCACTGCAGTATTGTTTCGCTTTCCGGAGATAGCCGTCATCAGGAACAACAACCCCGGCCTCGCCCTGGATTGGCTCAACCAGAAATGCCGCGATATTCTTATCCTGCAAAGCGATTTCCAATGCAGGAAGGTCATTATAGGGAATAATTGTAAAGCCAGGCATGAAGGGGCCGAAATCAGCCGTTGAGGAAGGGTCTGTACTAAATGAAATTATGGTTCCGGTTCTTCCATGAAAGTTTTTGGAACAGACGATGATCTGCGCTTTATTTTCCGCAATACCTTTTACCCGATAGCCCCAGCGCCTTGCCAGTTTGATAGCTGTTTCAACAGCTTCGACTCCGGTATTCATCGGTAAAACCTTATCGTATCCGAATAGCTCTGTGATGAATTTTTCATACTCTCCAAGCTGATCATTATAAAATGCCCTCGACGTAAGCGTAAGTTTCCCTGCCTGTTCAATAAGTGCTGCGATAATTTCCGGGTGGCAGTGGCCCTGGTTTACAGCAGAATATCCGCTGAGGAAGTCAAAATATCTTTTACCATCTACATCATAAACAAAAACACCTTTTCCCTCTTTAAGAACTACCGGTACCGGATGATAATTATGGGCTCCATAATGATCTTCCAGGTCTATGAAATAGCGGGTGGCAGCCGTAAGCGGCAATACAGTTTGCATACATTTTTTTTTAAGTCGAGAGAAAAAAAGCAGAGAAAATCGGGTAGCTGCAGCCGTTAGTGATTCAGCAGATCAAGATTCGAAGAAAGAAAGGTCGCTATTTTATAAGTCGTTCTGATGGCTGGAATTTGAATTCCGAAGATACACAATTTCCATAATTTTTTCAGGTTGGATTTCCGTGTTCAGCTTAAATTGTATATGGCTGGAATTATCAGGATACTTCAGTCCCGAACTGCATTGTGTTTATGGAGTACCCGGATGGAAATTCAGGTAATTTGGAAGGCCTGTAAGGAAAAAAACCGTAAACTGTCGAGCCGGAACCTGAAAGCGAAGCATATACGGCGCCGGCATTGTAAAGAGCCTGCTTAATGTCAGCAATAGCTGGAAATTCTTCAAAAACTCCCGGCTCAAAATTATTCCTGATCAGGTTTCTCCAGTTTTTGACTGGTTGGAGAACCATATCCCGGAGTGGCAATTCAGGGTTCCCAATCAAAACTTTGGTGAAAGCCCATTTTGTTGAAATATGAATTCCAGGGAAAACAGTCACAATATAAAAGCCGCTAAGGGAAGATGTCTGAACAGGTTCCAGGTTTTCACCCCGGCCAGCGGCAAAAGCTGGCTTATTGATGATAAAAAAAGGACAGTCGCTGCCGAGCTCCAGTGCATACTGAAGCAATTTTTCTTCCGGGATTCCCAGATTGAATTTGTGATTGAAGAGTTGGATTGTAAATGCCGCATCTGCGGATCCGCCGCCTAAACCAGCTCCCATCGGGATGGTTTTATGAAGATGAAATTTTACAGGTGGGATAGAAGGAAAATCTGCCTTCAGCAACTGCCAGGCCCGGTAACAGAGATTTTTTTCAGGAGGAGCATCAATCGCTAATCCGCTTGATGAGAATTTAAAACTGTGACCTGCGTCAGGTTCCGATGATTCCGTTATCTCGATCGCATCTTTAAAAGGAATCGGAAGGAAAACGGTTTCCAGGTTATGAAATCCATCTGTTCTTTTACCAGTGATAAACAGGCCGAGATTGATCTTTGCATTCGGGAAAAAGATCATGCCTGGGAATTATTTTTTTCTTCTGCTGTTGATTTCATCCCTGATAGCAATAGCACGGATATAATCCTCCTGCTCCAGCACATCATTCAGCAAAGTGTTCAATTCTTCGACGCTGAGATTTTTCAGATCATCATGTGCAGGAGATTCTTCGTTGGTGGATGATACAACAGCTTTTTTCTTTTTAGTACCGGTATCCTCCATGAGTATGCCGGCATTCTCAAGAATATTCTCATAAGTATAAATCGGGCAGCCGAAACGCACTGCGAGTGCAAGCGCATCAGATGTGCGGGAATCAATTTCTACTGTATCGTTTTCGTTACTGCAGAGAAGTTTTGAATAGAAAATCCCCTCCTGCAAATCACAAATAATCACTTCATGCAGCTCAACACTGAAAGCCATCATAAAGTTTTTCATCAGGTCATGCGTCAGGGGCCTGCTTGGTTGCATTCTTTCCAAAGCAACAGCGATAGCCTGAGCTTCAAATCCTCCGATTACAATCGGCAATCGGCGTAATCCATTCACTTCTCCCAGTACCACAGCATACGAATGGGTTTGCGTAATAGAGTGGGAGAGGGCAACAATTTCCAGTTCTATTTTCTTCATAAGAGTGTACGAAAGTACGTTAAATTTCGAAAGTTAAAAATCCATCTGAATGCGGATTATAGCTCAAAACGGGTGATTTGTAAGTACTGAATACGGCTGCTTTCTGAACCAGACTCCAGGAAGCGGAATTTACATTAATTTGTCTGTCAGTTGTGTAATTATCTATGCATCTTCCGATATGAACTTTCAGCAGCAGGTGTCCCTGTTTCTGGCATCCTTTTCCTGTTTCATTTTTTGT
>JAATGW010000252.1 GCA_015654495.1 Chitinophagales bacterium | reverse complement strand
ACCTACAGGGTTGATCCTGCACTGCACCGAGGGTGAGGTCTTCATTTCTCCGTCCACGAATGCTTCCACAATGCCTCCCATTTGCTCAAATTTTTCCATGAACTGATCAAAGCTCATTCCAGCCGCAACAACTGCCGAGTTTTCAGCGAGATGATCACTAACCCAGCTATCGCTGATTGAGGAGGGCGATCCTGTAAAAGAAAAAATGGCATTGCCTTCACCGCTGAAGCCGTCATTCATTTTTATAACCGCCTTTCTTAAAGAAGGATTTTTCTTCTTTAATGTAGTAAGCGCATCAACAACTTCATTTCTGTTTGCCAGGTTTTCGAAACCGTCGGGCATCAGTAATCCGCATTCACGGAAAAGCTCCCGGGACCTGCTCTTTGTACCCCAGCTGTATAATTCCGGATCACACCCGAATACGGGAATGCCCAACCGAACGGCAAGAGTCCTTTCGTGACCGGTAACAATAAAACATGCCAGATGTGCTGAGTGGCCGGCCGGAATTGCATTGCTGATTCTGGAAAGTAATAATGGTCTTTCCAGCACTTTTTCCGTTAAGGATTTTGCTGATGAATCGTAGCAACTCAATAGCGTTAATCTCTGCCGGGCGTGAAAACCGGTTATGCCCGGTAAAAGATGCAGGTAATAGTCAATGATAACAGGATCGATCGGAACACTTGTAACAAAAATTACGTGTGTACGCGGCATCCGGAGTAACATCAGCAGGCAAAGCATCCTTTCCTCATAATAAAAATGACCTTTTACCTTGGATAGAATTTCCTGGTCCAGGGTCAGGCTCGGAACAATAACAACCGTTTTGGGAGCGTGATAATCCGGGAAGGCAATCTCAAATTGCTTTGTAAACGCAGACTGTAATTCACTAAAGCGTATTTTTTCTTCATCGGATCCTGGCAGGTGATATTGCAGTTTTGAAACCATTGCAGTTGATTTTTGGGGTCGCAGGACTACTTCAATTTCCGTTTAATAACTGAAGCCAAAAGTTAAGAAATATACATAAACCAGAAATCAGTAAAGTTATCCGGCACCCTGGCCCATCCACATAGCACCACCAATACTTGCCTTCCGGGCTCCGGTTACCGATGTTATAGTCGTGGGTTCATCCCTCCGTCGCAATACGCCAAGCAGTGCCATAATAAGGGCCGCCTTATACATGGCCAGCTGTGGATCCGCAGGATTTGCTTTTACCTGAAACGGCTCAAGCAATTCATTTATTCGCTTTAAAAGAAAATCATTGAAAGCGCCGCCTCCCGTTACCAGCATCGCAGAAAATGCTTCGGCCGAATTCTTTTCAAACGCAGGTAAATTCTGAACTGCCCTGCTGATCTGAACCGAAATATGTTCAACATAGGTAGCCAAAGCATCTTCAGGTCGCAAACGGCAAGATTCAATTAAAGGGTAAACCTCGTCGGTACCAAAATCATTTGCAAGCGACTTCGGGTAGGCTTTGCTGTAATAGCCAAAACTATTGAGTTTTTCCAGAAGCTCCCCGTGTACAGTTCCAATGGAAGCAAGATTTCCCCCATCGTCATATTCCTTTCCCAACTCCGCAGCAATCAGATTCAGTACCCTGTTTGCAGGACAAATATCAAAGGCAATATAGTCAGATCCATTATTCTGAGAGATATTAGCAATGCCGCCAATATTCAGGAAAAGCGGATAGTTGCCCAATAGCAACTTTTCACCGATCGGAACAATTGGTGCGCCCTGACCACCGTTGGCCAGGTCGAGTGCGCGAAGGTCAGATATAACAGGAAGTGCGGTTTCGGCAGCAATAGCTGCGCCGTCGCCTAACTGAGCCGTCATTCGTGGGGGCATATGAAAAGTGGTATGACCATGGGAAGCAATGAGCCCAACCTGGTATTCCAGTTGATTTTCAGCAATAAACCTGTTTACCATTGCTCCGGTATAGTGCCCGAAGTCGCTGTGCAGCAACATATATTCCGACGCCGGCAATTTAACTGCCTGCGACAGCCGTAATTTCCACTCTTCTTCATATGGATAACAGGCTGCAGCCCTGATATTATAGCTCCATTTTCCGCCTGTTTCTTCAATTTCTGTGAATACCAGATCCATTCCATCCAGAGAACTTCCACTCATGATCCCGATTACCCTATACAACATATTAGCTCAGTTTAAAATGCTCAGAATTTCTGAAGATCAGTAACGGCAAGGTTTTTTCGCCAAATCCATAGGATATCAACTACAAAGGGATTAGTTTTGTTTTTGCCTCCTTGCGGGCCGAAATTAGAACATTTGTATGGTCATCAATCTCAGTGAAAATCATTCTTTATTAACGAACTGGATCAGTGAACTCAGGGATGTTGATATTCAGTCGGACAGAATGCGTTTCAGGCGCAATCTTGAAAGGATCGGAGAAATAATGGCCTTTGAAATCAGCAAAACCCTGCCGTGGGAAGAAAGAGAAATCCTGACCCCACTCGGCACGTCGGTTTGCAAAGTTTTAAAAGAACAACCTGTCCTTGCTACCATTTTGCGTGCAGGCCTGCCCCTGCATCAGGGTATGCTGCATTATTTTGACAAGGCTGATAATGCATTTATTTCAGCCTACCGGAAGCACCATCGTGATGGTAGCTTCGACATAAGTCTGGAATATATTTCATGCCCTACATTGGAAAACAGAATCCTGATCGTTTGCGATCCGATGCTGGCCACCGGAGCTTCACTGGTAAAAACAATTCATTTTTTAAAAGACGAAGGTGTTGCCAGGGAAATCCATGTGGTTTCCGCAATAGCCTGTTCAGTAGGTATTGAATATGTTCGACGCGAAGAACCCAGTGTAAGAATCTGGTGTGGCGATATTGATGATGAGATAACAGCAAAAGGCTATATCGTGCCCGGGCTGGGCGATGCAGGCGATCTTGCATACGGTGAAAAATTACAATCCTGAGAATATTTTTTGTATTTTGTCCGTCAATCAACCCCAGATGAAATCATTTTTTGTTACCATATGTCTGTTGGCATTTATAAAAACTACCTACGGGCAGGATCCGCATTTTTCGCAATTCTTCGCCTCTCCTCTTACTTTGAATCCGGCGCTTACCGGAAGGCTCGACGGAAATTTTAGGCTTGCTGGAAACTACCGGAAACAGTGGCCTACAATTAATAATGCATTTACTACAGGTACAATTTCTTTTGATATGCCTATCCTGGTCAACAGAATTCCCGAAAATGATACCTGGGGTATTGGTATTATGGGTTTGAACGATCAGAGCGGCAACAAGATCCTGAATAATAATTTTGTATCTCTTTCCACAGCATATCATAAAGGCCTTGATGAAAATGGATATCATCAGATTACCGTAGGGTTTCAGGGAACTTTTGCCAGCAAAAGACTCGATATAACCAGGGCGGATTTTGAAGATGAACTTACATCCCTCGGTTTTACAGGTATTACATCTGAAGTTTTTAACAATAACCAGGTTCCCATTAACTATTTCGATCTGAATACAGGAGTTATGTATTCGGGTACCACAAACAGTTATAACAGCTTCTATCTTGGCGCTTCAGTTTATCATATCAACCGGCCCAAGGAATCTTTCATGGGTGGAAATTTTGTACTGAATCCGAGGTATACCATTCACGGTGGCGGGTACACGCCGCTGGCTAAGTTTACTACCCTGCATGCAAGTTTCATATACCAGAACCAGGCCGGAGCAACAGAAACAGTACTCGGCGGAGCCGTATCACAAAATGTAAATAATGATGAGGACAACCCCATCGAAGTTTATGGTGGATTATGGTACAGGTTTAATGATGCTATTATTCCCTATGTAGGCCTGGAATTCAGCGGACTGAGGATGGGATTTTCATATGACTTCAACGTGTCCTCACTCAAAACAGCTACCAATAGCAGGGGCGGGATGGAATTTTCCCTGATCTATGTACGAAGACCACCAGACAGGACCAGCCGAAAAACAAATTGCCCTAAGTTCTAAACGTTGAACGTTTAACGTTCAACGTTTAACGTCATAATATGCGGAAGGACGAAATAACTGAAAAGTACGATCAGGATTATACTTACAATGTTCATTACAAATCCAACACGGATCATTTGTTTAAGCTGAATATGGCCGCTTGCGAAAACGATCGCATTGGGGGGAGTGCCCATTGGCATCATTGAAGCGGCACTGGCTGCCAGTGTCATAGGAATTCCTAGTATAAAAGGATTCATATGCAACGCTTCTGCAATACCCGTAACCACTGGTGCAAGCACTATTACCTGAGCGATATTGCTCATAATCTCACTCATAAAAATAGAAACCACGGTAACGACAATTATTATAAGCAGGAGATTTGTGCCTGAATACCTGGCAATTCCTTTACCAAGTAACTCAATTAAACCGGCGTCCTGCAATGCATTGGCAAGTGTGATTCCACCTCCAAACAGCAAAAGAATTCCCCAGGCCATTTTTCGCGTATCGTCCCATTCAAGAAGTTTTTTGCCATTGCCTTCCCTTGTCCCTGCAGGCAGAACAAACATGAGAAGGGCGCCAGAAACGGCGATCATATTATCATCAAGTCTGAACCATTTCAATTCATTTATTAAATCTTTAGTGATCCAGAGTCCCGCTGTGATCAGAAACACAGCCATCACGCGTTTTTCAGGAACAGTCATCGGCCCCAATTCCCGTAGGTTACCGTGGATCATTTCCTTCAGCTCATCGCTTGCTGCAATTCTGTTTGGATAAAGCCATTTTACCATCACGATGTAAAGTGCAATCAATAGCAATATGGCGATCGGTGTACATACAACCATCCATTGGGCAAAAGAAATATCCTGCCCATAATGTTTATTTATAAATGAAGCATATGCCACATTCGGTGGAGTACCGATAATTGTTGCAATGCCTCCAAAATTGGAAGCGTAGGCAATCGACAGCATAATGCATAATGAAAAGGCCGAAGCTTTTTTTTGATCGATTTTTCCTGCCTGTACAACAGAAATCACTGAAGCTGCAATTGGAAACATCATCATGGTTGTGGCGGTATTGCTAAGCCACATACTTATGAATCCAGTACTTAATATAAACCCCAGAATGATCCTGTCACCACTTGTTCCGGTTATCCTGACGATATTCAACGCAATTCTTTTATGCAGATTCCATTTTTCTATTGCGAGCCCAATCATGAACCCACCCATAAATAAAAAGATCACTTCATTTGCATAAGGAGCGGCCGTTTTTGAAATGGTAGCGATGTCCATCAACGGAAAAAGCACCAGGGGGATGAGCGCTACCGCCGGCATTGGTAAAGCTTCACCAATCCACCAGGTGATCATAAGAGCTGCAATAGCAACTACCTTGCATGCTTTCGCATCCAGCCCGAAGGGGTTCAGTAATAAAAGCAGGAAGAAAAGAACCGGACCCAGCCAGAAAGAAAATATCCTTGTTGCGCTTCCGGCGCTAAAGTTCAGCTTCATACAATGATTGAATTAGTATTGGTCTTTATCCTTACGCTTATACATTGGTGATTTCTGATAGTAAAGCGATAGGGCAATAAAGCATCATCTCCTGCATAATCCACTCCGATACGCGGCGTTGCAATAATATCATTTTTGTCGATTCGGAAACCGTCGTCTGCAAGAAACATTTTCCTGCTTTGTAATGAATATCCTGAATGCTGAACAGAAATTCCCAACGCTTTTGTCAGTTTACCAGGACCGGCTGTAATTCTCGAATCTCCCGCAGCAGATCCTGTTCGTTTTGCCATATACGTAAGTCCCTCCACCGGCTCCAGCGCACGGATCAATACAGCAAGCGGATTATCTAATGGTCCGGTGACTACATTGAAAAGGTGATGTATACCATAGCAGAGGTATACATATGCCAGTCCACCTGAGCTATACATCACTTCTGTTCTTGCAGTTCGCCGGGTACCAAATGAATGGGAAGCTCTATCGGTTACTCCTGCATATGCTTCGGTTTCCACTATGCGGCCTGAAGTGAATTCATTATTCCAATTGGTTACGATCAGTTTTCCAAGCAGGTCTTTTGAAACCTGCAATACATCGGGCTGCAGATAAAATGCTGCTTCCAGTTTTTTCAATGAGGTTCGTTTTCTGCCCTAAAATACCTTAAGTTTGAAAAGGAAACTAATCAGAATTTATCTAATACCCTAATAATTAAAAACCCCGGGGCTTGCTAAAAGAAATTGTTACAGCTATCCAGTCTTACTTTAAAGCGCACCAGTTCATCTCCACGCATAAGTTATGGAAATGGATAATTATCCCGGGGCTTATCTATTCTATTTTATTCATTATCGGGATTTATTTTTTTGGCAAATCCGCTACCGGCGTGATTGAATATATAACCGAAGTGAGCGGCATCCGTAACTGGGTTCAGAAATTACAAAACAGCTGGCTGGGTTTTTTCTTCACCATTGCAGGGATCATACTGTGGCTAATCCTGATGTTTTTCTATTTTTCTCTTTTCAAGTATCTCTGGCTGATTCTGGGGTCTCCGGTTATCGCATACCTGAGTGAAAAAACTTCATCAATAATTGAAGGACGGGACTATCCCTTCAGCATGAAACAGATCCTCAAAGATGCTTTCAGGGGAATCCGGCTTGCAATCAGAAATACATTGTGGCAAACCGTATATACTTTTTCCATTCTGATTCTTTCTTTTATTCCAATCATCGGCTGGGCAACTCCTATCCTCGCACTTTTTGTTGAATGTTACTATTATGGGTTCTCTATGCTGGATTACAGCTGCGAAAGGAGAAATATGAATGCATCAAAAAGTATTGCCTATGTTGGCCGACACAAAGGACTTGCAATCGGAAACGGCCTGGTTTTTTACCTGAGGCATGGACTGATAGTTGTTGGATGGGTACTAGCACCGGCATATGCGGTTGTAGCAGCTACCATCAGTATGCATGAACAGCGCGATCTTGGATAAATTTTCTTCGTGTAATTACAAATACTGAATGTATGGCAATTGCTACAGTGTACTTAATTCCTGCGCCGATAGATGAAGATAGCCTGCAGGCATTGCCGGCCTATATTCTGGATGCCGTTGAAAGCTGCCAGGCATTTTATACAGAAGAAGAAAGAACAGCCAGGCGTTTTTTTAAAAAATTAAAGAAAGAAATTGTAATAGATAATTACAGATGGTATAATATGCGGGCGGCGGATCCGGAAATGATTTCATTTTTTAAAGATGATCTTCGGTCTGGCCATACTGTTGGTATCATCAGCGAAGCGGGTTGTCCTGGCATTGCTGACCCCGGTCAGGTATTGGTAGCGATTGCACAACAGGCCGGAGCAATTGTAAAACCATTGGTAGGACCCAGCTCTATTTTACTGGCCCTTATGGCAAGTGGTATGAATGGACAGGAGTTCCGGTTCAGGGGTTATCTTCCGATAGATGCACAGGAGCGGGCAAAAGCAATTCAGAAAATTGAAGGCGAGTCGGCGAAAGAAAACTGTACACAGATTTTTATTGAGACACCTTACCGGAACAATCAGATGATGGAAAGTCTTTTGAAAAATTGTAAAGATGAAACGAGAATTTGTGTTGCTGTTGATCTTACATCAACGGAGGAATGGGTGAAAACGATGACTGTGAAAGAATGGAAGAGTCATATCAGAGATCTGCATAAAAGGCCCGGGATATTTTTACTTCATGCGTAATTAATTTCTCTATAAGATTTAAATAATATGTAATCAAATCGATCCTTAGCGAAACAGGTTTTTTAAGAGTTAATTCAAAGAGTAATGCGATAAAAGCCATGGCTGGCATGGTAAATAAAATTCCGATTTTTTATACTTTTTAAAATTGTAACAATGAAGTATTGGATGATTCTGTTAGTACTGATCAACTCAACCTGTATGGCACAACAGGAAATCTACAGTTATCCAGTAAGTCTCGAAGAATATAATGATTACAAAAATTCGACTTTTCTGTTTGATCCGGTTAGCAATGAATCTCTATTGATTTTATATACAAAGGGAAAAGCAGAGATTCTCAAACTCGATAAAAATTTAAAATCTGTATTGAATTTTTCTCCAAAATATACTGCCTCTTCGGTATGGAACTCCGCGCTTCACATCAGCATCATTTCCGAATTTAATAGAGACAGTTGTAATCAGATATGGAGTGTACGGGAAAAAGGTGAAAAAGAATTCACTTATGTTGCACAATACATTGACATTAAAAACCAGACCGTAGTATCAAAACCCTTATTTAGTCTTGATAAAGACGAAAAATTTATCTATGCGTTTTTTTATAAAAATCAGATTTATTTCCTGACAGCTTTCGACAAAGCAAAAGAATTCATTTTAAGAATTTTCAATAAAAGCGGAGGCTCAACAAGAAAATCTATTTCCCCTGACCTTTCCGGTATTAATAAAGGAAAGCGTGAATTTTCTGAATACTTTATTACCCCGAAACTATTTAATAGGGAGCTTGAATATGAGATGATTTCTTCAGCATCACTTGCAAAGATATATCCTTCAGATGACAGGTTGCTTGTTCTCGTAACAGATGACCAAACACCACAGCATATTGTTACAATCGATCTTTCAACCTTTAAATTCGATATAAAGGATCTGCCAATGGAAACATTTTGCGATGGTGCTGCAAAGAAAAAAGATATTAATAATGCAGCATGTATTTTTCAAAACAAACTTTTCGCAATCCAGAGATGTAATGAAAAAATTGAACTTGGTATTTATGATGCTACCACTCTTACTTTGCTAAAAAAACATACACTCGACAAAAATTCGATGAACAAGCTGTCTGAAGCTCCATTCAGGACATATGCAAAGTCATCGTTGATACGCAAAAAGTATACTCCTGATTATGACGAATTATACAAGTGGCTGGGCCGCATAGATTTGTCTGTTGGTATAACAACCAACAAAAAAGGAGAGTTCATTATCAACACAGGAGCTTTCGTTGACAGAAAAGGTTCCTACGTTTCAGGCGCATCGCTTAAAACTTATGAAATCGATGAAGAATATGCAATGTTTTTCCGCTTTACTTTAGATTCTGCGACATTAGATCTCAAACCCGGTAAAGGTGAAATATCTGCTGAAGAACAGATGTGGGAAACTTTGACCGACATCAGAAAATGGAACGATCCATGGACCGGGGGGAAATTAACTGATTTTATATATTTGAACGGTATTATCTATCATGCATCTT
>JAATGW010000578.1 GCA_015654495.1 Chitinophagales bacterium | reverse complement strand
TAAATTTATGATATAAGACGCAGTTCAATGCAGATTGCCGGACCTGCGTTCAAAAGAAATGTTACGAATCTGGCAGCGGGCGATATCTTCAACAGGATATGCGTCTGATGCTCCGCGTTGCCGAGGTTGCAGATTAAGGGAAAATTGCTCAGGAATTTCGAAGCAGGAAATTAAATAAATTAATACTTGTCTTTTTTCTACGGTTTCTGAATTTGCCTGGATTGCCTGTAACGTGGACGGCTTCACGTATTATGGGAATTCATATTCGGTGTGCCGCTGCATTCGGGTTGTCTGGGCGGGCTTTGCCGCCGGCACCAGGACTCTGTGAGTGGGCAGGTTCTGTTATGCGGTCAGAACTTCTTCACCGGGTGCATATTCTTCCGCAGTATTGAATGAGCCTAATGCTGTCGGCAAACTGTAGAGGCTTTAATTTGCTAAGGCCGATTTAAGTTTATTATAATTTGTCGCCACTTCCGTCGACCAGCTTGTTACAAATAAATTTATTTGTGATCGAAATTTTACTTCGCTTATCATATAAGAATGACCAAAATCACTTTCTGAAAATTTCAGGTCGATTAGAGAATGGATATAGGCCCGGAGTAAAAGCTGTTCAAAGTTTCCAAATCGTCTGACGAATTTACTCACAAGTGTTTGAATTGGCCTTTCATTGTTAATCTTTACAGAATTGCAATCTGCCGAATATTTCTCGTAACTCGCATAACAAATACGGTCAGAAAAATAAATTTTGATTTCCTCCAGATGTCCGCCCCATTCACCACATTCTATAAAGCTTGTTTTGATATACATCGTATCTTTTCCGAAGCTTCAAGGGTTAAATAAAGTAATCGTGTCACTGTTATTTTCCTGACTTACACCACATTTCGCAATAAATAGGAGGGTTAGTATAACCAGTTTATTCGCATTCATTCTCATTGTCAGATACTAAGAGTTTCATTGTGAAGAATTCCATACATATCTCAGGAGAGAAAAATTAAAGGTCTGGTTAAATTGAGAGCTACTGGTATCGCTGGGGAACAAGGAGAGGAGAATAATGATATGTTCAGGTTCAATTTATAAATTACCAGGAAACAACTGTGCTAAAACTCATCCGGCAACTTTTTGCCGCGGAACCTAAACCTGGTTTGTATAAAATCTTTTCCGATAGTTGGTTATTGCCAACTACAAGGGAATCTACAGTTGACGCAATGTCCATCCGGGGATATCCAGTACTGAACAGGGGGAGGGGCGATCTGTTCGGTATAATTCAATAAGCCTGTACCAAAACCTCTGTTGGAATCTTCCACTCAGCATGAAGCTGGCGAATCATATCCAATGAAAGTTTTCTCTTTCTGGACAGAATTTCACTGGCGCGGCTTTTTTGGCCGATGACATTTGCAAGATCTGTTTGTGTTAAACCCAATTGTTCCATTCTGAATTTAATAGCTTCTACCGGGTCTGGGAGATCAATCGGAAATGTTTCAGTTTCATATTTTTCAATGAGCAAACCTAGTACCTCCAGTTCATCGCCTTCCGGTGTACCTTTTTTTGCATCAAATAATTTTTCAAGTCTTGATATTGCCCGTTCGTAATCTTTCTTTGTTTTTATGGGCCTGATGTTCATGTTAAATAGTTTTAGCATTTATTTTGTCGTATTCCGCATGTGTTCCGATAAATCGAATCCAGACCATCTGATAATCAAAGTTAATTTTTACAATTAAACGATAATTATTTCCCTTAACGTTAAATACAATCCTATTGTCTCCAATAATACTTGCGGTTGGATACTCAGATTTTAGTTCGTTCAAATTTGTCCATTCTGCCTTTGAGGCTTCCTGAAACCATGATTTCAGTGACTGCTCACAGTCCCGATGCTTTTCCCAAAACTCTCTGAGTATTTTTTTGGCAATTACTCTCAAAAAGTAATTTCTTCAAAGGTATTAAAAAGTTACCAAAATGGGAAATCTGTGTCAGTGTGATAGAAACACGGTCATTCTCAACCAAATTAAGGAGATAAAAGGCTGTATATAGGCCTGGGTACGTGGCATTTATTTCAGGCCAAAATTTCGGAACAATTCATTGATATACGCGGCAGCCCATGGATCCCGGGCCTTGTTTTCGCCCTGCCCGTGAGTTGATTTGAAGCCAGAAACCACAGGAGGAAAATTTAACTGGTTGATTTTTTTCACCCAGCGCGTGATTGCGGGTGCTATACTATGCCGCCTGCCGGTATTTTTTAATCGTCATGACTTAACAGATATTTTTTCAAAAAAATTAGGTTATCCGGAAAAGTATTTAGACATTTGACTAAATATGTAATTAGTCAATCATCTAAATTATGAACATCCTCTTTAAGGCTTTAAATGATCAAACCAGGCGTGAGATTGTTGATTTATTAAAAGCGGGAGACATGACAGCGGGGGATATTGCTGATCACTTTAATATTTCTAAACCCAGTATTTCACACCACCTTGATTTATTGAAACAGGCTGATATTATAACTTCTATTAAAAAAGGGCAGTTTATATACTATTCATTAAACGCAACCGTCCTGGACGAGGTCATTGCCTGGTTTTTAGGTCTTCAAAAAAAGAAAAAAAAATAACTATTATGAAAAGGCAATCTGTTATCAACTTAGTGATCGTTTTGTTAGCCTTCTCTCCGGTTTTATATTTATTTATAGCATGGAGTTCCATACCTGAAACTTTTGTAACAAAGTTTGAGTTAAACCGGGCTTTTGAAAAAATTCAAAGCAGGAAGACGCTTTTAATTGCTACAGTTATACTTTCCATAGCATCAGCATTTTTTTATCTGCTGATGCGGAACTTAAAGAGCGTAGACCCTAAGGTAACAGGTGAAACGCCAGATTATTCTTTTCACAAACTGGGTTTTTTCATTACTCTTTTTCTTGTAGCGATGAATTACTTTCTTATTCTTTCGGCAAAAAATGCACTGATAATAAACACCAGCGTAGCAACGCTATTTTTCGGATTGCTGGTGGTGATTATCGGGAACTACATGAATAATCTTAAGCCTAATTATATAGCCGGAATAAGGCTGCCCTGGACATTAAATGATCCTGAGAATTGGCGGAAAACCCACCAGCTCGCCGGTAAGCTCTGGTTTGTGGGAGGGATCATATTGATTATAGTCAGTTTTCTTTTGCCAAAGCAGTTTCTTATTCCGCTGATGATAATTTTAATAATCGGGTTGGTTGTTATCCCGGGTGTATACTCTTATAGAATTTATCGCCGCAAATCGAATTGACAAATAAAATATTAGCTATGACAAGGCATGGTTTATTCCTACTATTATTCGTTGCATCAGTGTACTGGTGTCAGTCCCAAACTGCGCATTTGGGAATTTGGGAGGGGAAGATGAATGCAGGTGTGGAGCTTCGGATGATCTTTCACTTCTCGCAGGATGCTTCTCAGAATCCTGTAGCCAGTTTTCACTGCCCCGACCAGGGAATAAAAGATATAAAGGCAGACAATTTTACACTCAAAGGTGACAGCGTTTATTTGGAAATCAGCAAGTTTCGGGCAAAGTATGCTGGCAAGTTTGTAAATGACAGTGTCATAGCCGGAATATTTAATCAGGGTATGTCTTTCCCGCTGGATTTTAAAAAGGTCAATAAGATTACTGAAATGAAGCGGCCACAAACTCCGGTCGCGCCTTTTCCTTATCAGTCAGAAGATATCATTTATCATAATAAAAATAAATCCATTTCCTATGGTGCCACCATTACAATTCCCAAAGGAAACGGGCCCTTTCCCGCTGTTCTTTTACTTACTGGTTCGGGGCAGCAAAACCGGGATGAGGAAACAATGGGTCATAAACCATTCGCTGTAATAGCAGACCATCTTACCCTGAATGGTATTATTGTGCTTAGGGTAGATGACCGGGGAATGGGTAAAACAACAGGTGATTTAATGTCGGCTACTTCCCGTGATTTTGCTGATGATGCAATTGTCAGTTTCGAATATTTAAAAAGTCGCAGGGAGGTTGATAAAAGCAGGATGGGGTTGATCGGACACAGTGAAGGCGGGATGATAGCACAAATAATTGCAGCAGAAAGAAAGGATATTGATTTCCTGATTATGCTCGCGGGCCCCGGAGAGAATGTATTGAAGGGAATGAATGACCAGAATGAAGCTGTGCTTAGAAAATCAGGGATGCCTGAAAATTATGTGGCTGCATATCTTGTTCTGTACAACCAGATTCTTCGTACCATTCTGTCTTCAGATACTGTTTCTCAAAAGGACAATGTCAGATTGGTTGTTGATAAATGGGTTGCTGCTAACCCTGCTGGTATTGTAGTTGCCACGACAGGAATAAAAGATGAAAACTCAAAAAGCGATTTCGTTGATCAATTTATAAACCAGGTAGGTCGTCCATGGTTCAGGTATTTCCTTAGTTACTATCCTTCAATTAATTTGAAGAAAATAAATGCGAAGGTGCTTGCATTAAATGGAAGTAATGACATACAGGTAATTTCCAAAACAAATCTTGCAGCAATTGAACAGGCATTGAAGGAAGGGAAATCAAAAAGCTACGAGGTAAAAGAACTGGAAGGCCTGAATCACCTTTTCCAGGAATGTAAAACCTGTACATTAAATGAATACAACCAGATTGAACAAACTATTTCACCGGTTGTGTTGAATATAATTACCGGGTGGTTGAAGCGATCTTTGAACGTTCAACGGTGAACGTTCAAAGGATTCTGCATTTTCACTGAAAATTTCTTTTCGAATCGGAAAATAAACATAAACCCATACTGGTCGCTCCCGGTAAATTTTCCCTTATTCCACATTAAGCATCCATGAGCCATCGTTGAACCACTTTTTCTCAAGTGTCGGAAGAGTACCTGAAATTTGTAAGGTTGCGAGATAATTCACCACCAGATTAAGGAACTGAGGATCGCCAGGAGGTAAGGCCATTCCGATAGGTTCAATTGTTAATGGTTCCTCAGTAATCACAAGATCTTTTCCCGGATTCTTCATCTGGGTTATAACACAGATCGGTTTGTCGGCTACCAGAGCATCCGCCTGATCATTCAGGATCATCTGAACACCTGCGTCGTAGTTATCTACAGCAATAAGCTCGTGCTTCGACATGATTTCCTTTACAAATTTCTCGCTGGTCGATCCTTTCAGACTAACTATCTTGTATTTTTTAGGGTTCGTGGCATTGTTTGCTGAAAACTCCGCCACCTTACTTGCTTTGGTTAATAAAGTTTTTCCGGAAAGTACATAGGGGCCGGCAAAAAGAGCGCTCAGATTTCGCTCCGGGGTCATGGTCATGCCAGACATGATTGCGTCAATTTTACCTGCTTTAAGGGCTGCCATTAGTTCTGAGAACGGCATTTGAACCAGTTTCAGCTTAACTCCCATATTGGTCGCCAATGCGTTCGCAAGATCAACTTCATAGCCAATCAATTCTCCGGTTTTTGATTTCATGGAATACGGAGGCTGATTGCCAGTCATACCTACCCGGATCTCGCCCTTCTTGACGATAGCGGAAAGTACCTGCTGACTAAGTACTGGCAGGGAGAAAATAAACAACAGGACGCTGGTTACCACTACTCGCGAAAAAACTTTCATATTCAAAAAGGTTTTTGTTTTGATTATTCAGGTCTGATTTACTTTAGAATCAATGACTGGTTTAAAGGCTGCTAACATACTTTAATTTATTTGAATTAGTCAGATTATACGGTTAAAAGAGGTTTGT
>JAATGW010000538.1 GCA_015654495.1 Chitinophagales bacterium | reverse complement strand
TCAAAACCGGTTTGGAAAAATGACCGACCCTGAAACAGTAGCTGATGAGGATCATGTTGTAAATGTGCGCTTTGAAGCCAGTGATGCCGAAGGAAATACAGAAGAAGGCGCGACCCCAAAAGAAAACTCTCTTCTTGTAAAATATTTTAGTGAGGCTTTCCGCTCAAAACTGATTGGAGCAAAAAAAGACGACCATTTTGTTTTGCAGCCCAATACAGCTTTCGAAACAAAAGAAAGAGAATGGGTACTGGGAGATCTGGGTCTTGATAGAAATGATCCTGCTTCGGGAGATAAATATTTCCTGATGACCATTACCAAAGTCGGCCTGATTGAAAAACGTGCCCTGGATGAAGAATTTTTTAACGAAGTATATCCGGGTAAAGACATAAAAACACCGGAAGAGTTCAGGGCTGAGATAAAAAAACAGATTGAAGACCAGTGGAGCCGCGAAAGCCGCAATCATTTGCAGCATGAAATTTATCATGTGCTTCTCGATCACACAAATATGGAATTCCCTGAATCATTCCTGAAGCGCTGGTTACTTAACGGTGGCGATAAACCGAAAACTGAGCCGGAAGTGGAGGAAGAATTTCCAAAATTCCGTGACCAGCTTCGTTGGACGCTGATAACTGATAAAGTGGTAAAGGATCAGCAGATTGATGTGAGCAAAGAGGAAGTCCGTGAAAATATGATGGCGCAGATCATGGGTTATTTTGGTTCAGCCGGATTAGGCGGAGATACCTCATGGCTTGACAGCTATGTTGAACGCATGCTGAAAGATGAACAGCAGCTGGATAGTACTTATCGCAGAATACTTACTGAGAAAATTTTTGCCTGGGCTGAAACCCAGGTGAATCCTGAAGTGAAAAAGATCAGTGCCGAAGATTTTATAAAACTGCAGCGGGAACATCAGCACGAACATTGACTTTTTACGTTCAACGTTAAACGTTGAACGTTGCACCTCCTTCAGCTATCTGTTTTCTCAGCTACTGCTATTACTGATACACCTGCTGAACGGAAAATCAGACGATCTATAATCCGGAATATTGGCACAAATTTTTCGAAAATCCTGAGGTGAGACCTCGGGATTTTTTTATTTCTCATCAGTGTTCCCGAAATATACCAGCCTATCATTCCTGCAAAATTAAAATAGGTTTTATGTACTACCCTGAAGCCATTATCTTCCAGCAGCCTGGTGACTGATTTTTTAGTATATCTGCGAAAATGCTGTAAATCTTTATCAAAAGAATTGTACAGAAACTGAAATGCAGGTACCAGAATGATCATGCGCCCGTTCATTCTGAGAAGTTTCCGGCAGTTGGTAATTGCAAGCGAATCATCACCGATATGTTCAATTACATTCAGTGCCACCACGGTGTCAAAACTGCCTGTGAGGTCAGGAAATTTTGCAGCAATATCCGGTGTTGACAGATCAAGCTGAAAAACACCATCGACCTGAGGATCACCCGCAAAACTGCGTTTCAGCCGGATCATATAATCCGTCATAATATCCGTAAGCGTGATGGAAAAATTTTTCTCAATAAATAACCTGGAGATATTCCCGATACCACTGCCTGCTTCCAGAATTTTTCCTGAAGCCCAGGGAAAAATCTGGTCAAACATCCACTGATTAAAACGATAGGTTCTTGAAAAGGAATGAAGGGTATCCTTACCCGTTAGATCTGCCATCAGATCAGCATCATCCGTCATCTGGAAAAAAGATTGTATTTCAGAATACAATATAGTGCCCTGAATCCATCTTTCCAGTTTATTTTCTTGCCTTCGGCATAGGTACGTCCATAGTAAGAAATCCCGATTTCATAAATTCTGATATCCGGGATTCTTGCGATTTTGGCTGTCACTTCAGGTTCAAAACCGAAACGTTTTTCTTTAAGGTCAATTTTCTGAATGATTTCTGTTCTGAACATTTTATAACAGGTCTCCATATCTGAAAGGTTCAGATTGGTGAACATATTGCTCATCGATGTAAGCATTTTATTTCCGATACTATGCCAGAAAAAAAGTATCCTGTGCGCTCTTCCGCTTTCAAAACGGGTACCAAAAACAACATCGGCACCGCCCCTGAATACAGGTTTCAGCAGGTCATTGAATTCTTCAGGATCGTACTCCAGATCCGCATCCTGAATAATAACATATTCGCCCGTAGCTTTCTTAATGCCGGTATGAATTGCCGCTCCCTTACCCTGATTTACTTCATGCTTATAATACTGGATCTCGGCTTCCGGATGCGCGCTTATATATTTCAGTAAAACCTCTTCCGTAGCGTCTTTTGAACAATCGTTGACCAGTATTATTTCTTTACGGACATCATTAATCAATTTCACTTCCAGAACCCGGTCCAGGATTAAGTGAATGGTTCTTGCTTCATTGTAAGCCGGAATAACAATAGATAATTTCTGAAACGTGTACATGCTTCGGTATTGAATTTTGATTTTCCGTTGCCGTTTTAAAGCCTCGCGGCAGGCCGGTTAGTCAGTTTGATTATTAATTTAGCTTCTGTTTTTTAATATTTTCAGAAATACTGAATCGGATACTCACTGTTTTATCAAGAACGAATCCAACCCATAATAGCATCCATGGCAGGATGATATAGAACATCCGTGCGTAAACGCTTACCAGCAAACTACCTCCCAGATACAATAACATTGCCATCAGCACAAATCTTACAGAAAAAGGAATTTTTCGCCAGTTTAACAGGGTAAGAAAGGCGCTAAGCAGCATCAGTGTCAATAAAATGCCATTAATAGAAACCCTTAGCAGCGAGGTATAAGTCTGGTAAGTATACGAGTAAGGATAGTCGAAAACCAAACGGCCTCCATTTGCTATTATATTCTTTACAAATTTCACAGGATGTGCCTTTATATTGGCAATCGCTTTTTTCTTAAATGCATCGTCCTGTTCTATCGCGGGCAATGCATAGATCTCTGCATAATCGGCACGGTGATTGTCCTGTAGTTTCTTCTCATTGAACATAATTGTACTGTCAGCAGTCTCATTCCTGTCGTACAATGAAATTGTTGCATTATGCCACTCACCATATTCCTTTTCAAAAGGAGTGCTCATCCAGTAGAGACTCATGCCTCCTGAGTTACGCCAGTATAATTTTTTTCCTGTAAGATTCCACGTATAAAACAGGTAGGGAATATTTATAAGCAGGGCAACTACCGGGATAATAAATGCATTTCTGAACAGGGGTTTTTTTCTGTTAAAAATCCATAAAATTCCGGTCGCCAGCAATAATGCCAGCAATACATTGCTGAAAATTATTTTTACGAGTACCAGGTATCCGAAAAGTAAACCAGCTCCGATAATATGCCATCTTTTGTTTTCACTGAATCCGATCACCGCGCATAGTCCGATAGCAGAAACAAGAAAAGCCGTGAGGGACTCTGTCAATATAAAAGGCATTTCTGCATATCCGTTGTAGTAAAGCGCCCAGAACAAAGAAAAAAACAGAGCTGCCTTAACCGATGCAATTCTGGAGAGTGCTTTAAAAAGAAATACAACTGACAGGTAATGGAATAATGCATTCATCAAAGGAATAATAACCAGTGGAAGTTTGAGCGCGACAAAAGGCATTAGAAAAATCGGATATCCCGGACCGTTCCAAAGATTAATTCCTGGTGCCGGATCAGAGTAATATCCATTGAGCAGGTGTTCCGAAAACATAAAATACCTGGCCTCATCACTCTCGAATGCATCATTGTTCTTCAGCAATACATAAGCAATGAATAAAAAAAGAAAAGGCAAAAAGAGTAAATAGGGATTCTGTAATGCCCGTTGCCAGGTTTTTATGATCCACCGGCCGGCACTTGAATTGAGCAGGCTGGCCGCGAAACCAAAGCCAGGCTTCTCCTCTTCTTCCATTACAGGATAACTAGAATTCATCGCTCAGAGGTAAAATATTGAGATAAATGTATTGATATTCAATACGATAAACTAATTTTTGAGTCAAACTTTCTCACAGAATCCACAAGCCGTCCAAAAGTTCCCTTGCGTTAAAATTCAACAGATTAACAACGCCCAGATTTAATGGCTAGTATTTACGAATGCATATATAAAATCGCTTGTCAGAGCGCAATCTGTGTGGCTTTTGGATATGCGAAATCAGGTAATGGCATTTTGTCCGGTTTTCTGATTTGCACGGTATTTGGTTCTGCAAATGCTTTAAATTGCCAAATATTCAGAAAAAATAAGCTTATGAACTACGGAAAAGAGTTTGAAAAATTCGCGGTTAAAGGACGGGGCATTTCTAGCAGCACACTGGATAGCTATACCAAACATATGGTCACCAACCTGACCCCTAATATCATCGAAGAAAGGCCGATGAATGTGGCAGTGATGGATGTTTACAGTCGGTTAATGATGGACAGGATTATTTTTCTCGGATACCCCATCAGTGATGAAGTAGCCAACATTATTACAGCTCAATTATTATTTCTTGATAGCACAGACAGAACGCGGGATATTCAGATGTATATAAACAGCCCGGGTGGTGCGGTATATTCGGGCCTTGGTGTTTATGATACAATGCAGTATGTTACTCCGGATGTAGCCACCATTTGTATTGGTGTTGCTGCCAGTATGGCTGCTGTTTTGATGTGTGCCGGCGCTCCTGGCAAACGCACGGCTTTAAAGCATTCAAGGATCATGATGCATCAGCCAAGTGGCGGCGCAGGTGGTCAGGCAACAGATATCGAAATCACGGTTAACCAGGTTAAGCGTCTCAAACAGGAACTATATGATGTGATCGCACACCATAGCGGTCAGCCCATTGAAAAAATCGCTACAGATTTTGATCGCGATTTCTGGATGACTTCACAGGAAGCAAAAGAATATGGGCTGGTTGACGAGGTGCTCATGATGAATCCTAAAAAGGCCGGTAAATCCTGATTTTTAATTTACAAGTCCCGATTCAAGAACTCAGAAAAAAATAAATGATGTACAAGAATTATAAGAGATCGATTGTAATGGACGATGAAGAAGAAACGCCGAAGAATAATGACAACCCGATGGAGCGTTTTTTAAGTGGTGCTCAGTTCGACAAAAAATTTATTGAACAGCGTAAAGTATTTCTTTGGGGTCCTGTAGATGACCGCAGTGCCAAGGATATAACTTCCCGTTTATTGTACCTTGACGCAACAGATCCCGGTAAAGAGATCTCATTTTATATAAACAGTCCTGGTGGTTTGGTAACGAGTGGTATGGTGATTTATGATACCATGCAAATGATCAAATCACCTGTTTCAACAATTTGTATGGGGATGGCTGCTTCAATGGGTTCAATCCTGCTGAGCGGTGGAGCAAAAGGAAAAAGATTTATTTTTCCTCATGGTGAAGTAATGATCCATCAGCCCAGTGGCGGAGGCCAGGGAACTTCAGCAGACCTGGAGATTATGGCACTTCAGATGCAAAAGACAAAAGAGATGGGAGCAAAAATCCTTGCGGAAAACTGTAACCAGACTTTTGAAAAGGTAATGAAGGATTTTGACCGCGACTATTGGATGGATGCGGAAGAATCTATCAAATATGGCATTGTTGATGCTGCCCTGACAAAATTATAAGTCTTTTATAAGCAGCACTTTAACAGTAGTCATTGCCTTTTGGGGATTATTTCCCCGCTCAGTTCCGTTAATTCACTGGAGGCAATGGCCTTTTTATTTTAGCTTTGCACTTGTGAAATTTTCAATTTATGGCTAAATCAACCCTTCATTGTTCATTCTGTGGCCGCAGTCGCGACGAAGTAAAAATTCTTATAGCCGGGCAGGAAGGGCATATCTGTGAGAATTGTGTGGAACACGCACGTGAGATCATCGATCAGGAACTGCATATCAAACCAGATCATAACTCCAATTTCAAACTCTCTGTTAAGAAACCTGTAGAAATAAAAAAATTCCTGGACGAATATGTAATTGGTCAGGACGAGGCAAAAAAGGTTCTCTCTGTTGCAGTGTACAATCACTACAAAAGGCTTCAGCATAAAATGACTGAAACTGATATTGAAATTGAAAAAAGCAATATCATCATGGTTGGTGAAACAGGTACAGGAAAAACCCTGCTTGCAAAAACAATTGCAAGGTTATTGAATGTACCTTTTGCAATTGTGGATGCTACTGTGTTCACTGAAGCAGGATATGTGGGTGAAGATGTGGAGAGCATTCTCACAAGACTTTTGCAGGTTTGTAATTATGATGTTGCAGCTGCAGAAAAAGGTATTGTATATATTGATGAGCTCGATAAAATAGCACGCAAGGGAGATAATCCTTCCATCACGCGCGATGTAAGCGGGGAAGGTGTACAACAGGGCTTACTGAAATTACTTGAAGGTACTGAAGTGCTCGTGCCACCACAAGGCGGAAGAAAACATCCGGAACAAAAACTGATCAAGATCAATACGCAAAATATACTTTTTGTTTGCGGTGGCGCTTTTGACGGCATCGATAAATTAATCGCACGCAGGGTTAATACAAACGCCATTGGTTTCAATGTAAATAAGGATGTTCAGGAGAATATGAAAAAGAACCTGCTGCAATATGTAAATGCACAGGATCTGAAAGGATTTGGTCTTATCCCCGAATTGCTGGGAAGGTTGCCTGTTGTTACTTACCTCAACCCACTGGATGCTGTCACATTAAGAGCAATTCTTACTGAGCCCAAAAATTCACTCATGCGTCAGTATAAAAAGCTTTTTGATCTTGAAGGTATCGAGCTACTGGTGGATGATAATGTACTGGACTTCATGGTGACCAAAGCCGTTGAATACAAGCTGGGCGCACGCGGGCTTCGTTCGATCTGCGAAAATATTCTTACAGATGCTATGTTTGAACTGCCGTCAAGCAATCAGAAAAAGTTCCACCTCACACTGGAATACACGCAACACAAGTTTGATAAATCCAGAATGAGTCTTCTTAAAGTTGCCTGATAATTTTCCTTCAGGACTTTTTTACAGGCCGGTAAATTTTCAAGTAATCTTCTTTGTTATGGAAGAACTGATTCAGAAACTTATCAATGAAGCCGGACTTTCAGAAAAGCAGGCTGTGCAATCAATTACCATTGTTAAAGACTACGCAAAACTGAAATTTCCAGTTTTTGCCGGGGCGATAGACAAGGTTTTTGATAAATACGGGCCGAATGAAGAAGATGATTTTATGCCATAAAAAAGCCAGGCATTGCACCTGGCTAGACCAACTCCAACTATAACCAAAACCACCCGTGTTAATTTTTTATCACTTCTCTTGCTATAACTATCTTCTGAATTTCTGAAGTGCCTTCCCCGATTGTACAAAGCTTGCTGTCGCGATAAAATTTTTCTACAGGAAAATCCTTTGTATATCCATAGCCTCCAAAAATCTGAACCGCATCATTGGCCACTTTCACCGCTACCTCACTTGCATAATATTTTGCCATCGCCGCGTCCTTCGTCATCGGCAATCCTTTCATTTTTTTGTCAGCAGCCTGCCATGTGAGCAATTCCGCTGCTGTAATTTCGGTAGCCATATCAGCCAGCTTAAAAGAGATACCCTGAAAGTTAGCGATCGGCTGGTCAAACTGATACCGTTCTTTAGCGTATTTCAAAGCCGCTTCATAAGCTCCCTGAGCGATTCCAAGACTCAGCGCTGCTATCGAAATCCTTCCCCCGTCCAGCACTTTCAATGACTGACGAAATCCTTCACCAACAGCACCTATACGGTTTGCATCCGGTATACGACAATTATCAAAAATCATCTCTGCGGTTTCGCTGGCACGCATCCCCAGTTTATTTTCTTTCTTACCACCACTGAATCCTTTTGTACCTTTTTCGACGATAAAGGCTGTGCTGTTCCCGCTGGTTCTTGGCTCACCTGTTCGCGCGATTACTACTGCTATATCGTTACTGATACCATGAGTGATCCAGCATTTGGTTCCGTTGAGTATCCATTCATTGCCATCTTTAACGGCGGTCGTTTTCATATTGGCAGCATCACTTCCGGTATTGGGTTCAGTCAACCCCCAGGCACCAAGAAACTCTGCCGTCGCAAGTTTTGGCAGGTACTTTCTTTTCTGTTCTTCATTACCGAAAAGCAAGAGATGCCCGGTACAAAGTGAATTATGTGCTGCAAGACTTAAACCAATGGAACCGCACACTTTTGAAATCTCCTTAATCACCGATATATATTCGAAGTAACCGAGACCAGCTCCTCCGAATTCCTCAGGAACCATAACTCCCATCAAACCCAGTTTTCCCATTTCACGAAAGGTGTCAATAGGAAATTCCTGGCTTTCGTCCCACTCCATTACATATGGTTTGATGTGTTTCAGCGCAAAATCCTTCGCTGTCGATGCAACTTGTGTGGTGATTTCTTCCTGATGAAAATTCATAATGTTTGCTTCCGGAAAGATAAAAAATTTCCGAAAGAAAAACTAACAGCTGTTAGCTTTTTTATGGAGGAGGAAGGATAAAACGACGTTCGGGTATTAAACGAGGTTAAAAAGGTCAGAATATGAAGATTTCACGCTTTGGATTGATGAACCTTAAAATCTGCATTTTCCAGAGAAATCCACTTTTCGACCTGTCCCATTTTAATCTCCAGCCTTGCAAGACGGCTGTCTATGCCTGTAAGTATTTGATACATCTGGTCCTGCCTTGCGGACATTTCAACTAATGTAGTGAGTATCTGATTTAATTTCTCATCCATAAAAGCAACGGTTTGGGAGGTGTTTTCTGGACAAAATCTAAACAAATGTACGTTTCAAACCCATTGATTCATATTTCATTTGCAGGAATTGCTTACTTATAGTGCCTGTTTTGTATTATCATGTTCTGAATATTTCAATTTTGATCAATAATCAGATACGGAGCCATTTTCTGCCAGATGTGGGTATTAATCAGGGGAATCTGTTGCAAATCATCAGTTTTGATAAAATTTCCATGTTGCTCCCGGTATGAAATTATTAGCGTTGCAAGTTTCTGACCGATATAAGGGTGCTGTTTCAAATCTTCCTGTGCCGCCCCGTTAATATTGATCTTCCTTACCTGAAAATTCGCTGACACAACCAAATCAGGTTTTATCTGCAGAAACAATTCAGGAGATATCCCAAAAGTTTCTCCTACCTGCTCCACTGTGTGAAATCCACCCAGTTTCTCTCTGAACAACACGATTCTTGCTGCCAGCTTCTGCCCGATGCCAGGAAACTGTTCCCATTTTTCTGCCGCAGCTTCGTTAATATCAATTCCCGAAGGAAGATTGGCTTTTGGATAATCTCTATCAGCGCTGCTGTCTGCGTTCTTTTTTGAATGAAGAGCGCCGGGATCTGCACTGTGGTGGTATTCAGACTTAATCGTATTGATCCTGACAAATGATTTCAATCTTATAAAGTCGGTATGCTTAAATCCGTAAACTTTTTGCAGGTCTTCAGCTTTACGGAACCGACCACCTTTCTGCCGATAATTCTGAATTATTCTGATTGTTTTCGGATTAATGCCAAGCTTTTCCCATTCCTCCGAACTCGTAATATTGGGGTCGAATGGAAACCCGCTGAATGTTTTTTCCCGAACATCTGTGCCTGTAATTATTGGAAAATTTCCCGAATCGCCCGGCTCTTTATTGCGAAGTTCTTTATGCCGGTCCTGCAAAGAATCTATAGCTGCGTCAATAATTTTCAATTCAGTTTTATCGGTAACCGTAGAAGCATCCGAAAAAAAATAAGGAATCACCCAAAGAAGGCTTACGATAACTAACAGAGTAAGAATACCGGCTCTCTCTTTTTTTGTATACTGAAAATAGGGAAGGATCTTCTTTCGCCACATAATCTCTTTTAACAAAAATAAGTTGCAGCGAACTGCATTCCCGGAGAAAAACAACCTGATTAATCCGCATTTTTCACTGTGAATTCCAAACCATCATAAGCGAGATTAATCCCCACAGGTAATTCTGCGCTCACTTCTTCGTGCAAACCTAACTGATGGCTGATATGAGTGAAATAGGCAAGAGGAACTTCAAGTTCCTGAACAAGTGCAATTGCTTCTTCCAGGTTAAAATGCGAGATATGTTTTTCCTTGCGGAGTGCGTTTAAAACCAAAACTTCAGACCCCTTTATTTTTTCTTTCTCTTTTGCATCAATCCTGTTTGCATCTGTGATATAAGTAAAATTTCCAAGCCGGAAACCAAGAACAGGCATGCGCAAATGCCAGACTTCGACCGGATGGACAAGAATATCACCTACCATAAAATCCGTATCAGTGATCGTATGAATATTAAGTTCAGGAATGCCGGGATAGCGCATTTCTTCAAAAGCATAATAAAAATCCCGCCTCAATGCTTCCTCCGTAAGATAATTTGCATATATATCCATCGCCTTTCCGGAGAAAAAATTGAAGGCGCGAACATCATCCAAACCTGCGATATGATCTTTATGCGGATGGGTATAAATTATAGCGTCAAGTGTTTTTGTTTCTGTTCTTAACATCTGGTATCGGAAATCAGGTGTGGTATCGATCACAATTCGAGTTGAAGCAGATTCAACCATCACACTGCTCCTGAGTCGCTTGTCTTTTTTATCACCGGAACTGCAGACCCTGCAGGGGCAGGCGATCATTGGCACACCACTGCTTGTACCGGATCCAAGAAATTTTATCCGAAGAGTTGAACTGGTCACAAACTGAAAATAAGAAATGATGCCGAAAGAAAGGGAGTTTTTAAGCAGCTTTACCCATCAGCTCCTGGTAGAGCTTTTTACTTTCAGGACTCAGATGATCCGGGAGTATCGAATTCAGGACAGGCAAAAGATCTATCAGCGTGTTAATACGCCCTTCGGTTTGCAGAAATTTATTGAGTACTACAACTTTTCTTGATTCAAGAATACAGTAGCCACTCTGAAATGTTCCTCTTTCATAACGAATAATATACCCCGCTTCTTCAATTACCTTTTCAATTTTCTCCAGGGTGGCCGTATTGAACCTTATACTCATGCATGTGGTTTGATCAAAATTACGTAATCAGTGTCCGAAGGCAGTTCAGTTTATGTTAAACTTGTCTACATTCAATACATATCCTGTGAATAAAATCATTTTAAATCATTCTGAGTTTTGTTAAAGGAATACCGGACGACTATTTTTCAATTGAAATTTGCCTCAGGTTCTAATAAGTTACCGCAATGACCCGGGATTGTAAACTATATGCATTGTATATAACTTCATTCAGCATTCAACCCAAAGAGCATGCAAAAAGGCTTTAGAAAATTTTGTATCACATTGGCAGTAATTCTTGCCATTTATTTTACCTGGGCCAATGCAGGCAGAAAAGCCCCGGCCTATAATATCCAGTTGCGTATTGACAGCACCTATACTATTTCATCCGACAAAGGAAATGGAAATATCGTAGGAATAAATCCCTATATGATTCCTGAAGACTATGCATCGAAGGAACATTTTTTTAATAAACTTGACGGGTATTTACAGATTGCTTTGCAAAAAGGCTGGCTGAAAAAAAACACGGTTGTGCTGTTTCCCGAATGCACTGCAAAATGGCTTGTTATCGAAGGTGAAAAACAGAGTATTTATTCAGCG
>JAATGW010000386.1 GCA_015654495.1 Chitinophagales bacterium | reverse complement strand
AGCATCTTAATGATTTTAATTTCACTTTCGGCACTCTCTGCTTATGGGCAGAAAGGCCTTGAACTTATAGAGACAAATATACCGGCTCACAAATTTTCAAGCTATGGAGATTCATATCTGTGGACAAAGAATTGGTGGCTCACCAATAAAATTATTGTTGATACCAGCAAAGGCGGGAATGCCATCGCAAAGGGTAGTAAACTGAATAAGGATAAGATTGATTCTATTAGTGTCGAATTTTCAAAGTATTTACCGCCTAATACTATCCGGTTTGGCGGGCTGTTACCAAGGATCAATTTTGGTGCTGCCGATAAAACGAACCCCTATATCAAGACTTCGATCTATTCAATAAAAGATTCTGCGGCAACACTTATTGGCCAATTCATAATTGAATTTGGTCCTGGAAGTCACAATTCTATGCCCGATATTACAGATATAATGGTTGTAAATCTTTCAACTGTGGAGGCATACCCAGTAGACAAGGTATTGAATTGGTATCAGCGGAAGGCTGTGACATTGGAAAAAAATATAACGCCTCCTCAAATTGCAAGGAATTAGAAAAATTGGAACATCTGACGTGACCAATCGATGAAGATCTTGCTCCTTTTCAGCCTAAGCGAGTACTATTGCAACACAGAAATATTTCATGAAAGCCAAAACGATTCCCATCAGCATTTTATTTGGACTTTTGATATTCATTAGTGGATGGTTTCTTCATGACATTACCGGACCATCAAATCGCATAAAACAGGATCAAATAATTTAACCCTTTATTGACACAGCTTCAGTACGGGACACTATTAGAAATAACAAGTTTGCAAACATGTTATCAGGACATTTTATCTTAGCTGAATCAGTTTGCGCTGGCTTCAACTTTATTAATAAAGATGTAGTGCTTTGGACAAACGAAATTGCCTGTAACGATCCGGACTCGTTAAAACTTCGGTGGTTAGATGATTCAACATTTATGACAAGAAATACCTTGCGAATTGATAAGACTTGTCCTCCCCGGGTTGATATTTATAAGATTGTTTCAATTGAAGGAAGCCATTTAACATTAAGGTCAGTGTGGATTGGTTGGAACGAATCGAAAGACGTGAATTTAGAGTTTATAAAACAATCTAATTAGGGTAGGGGCTTAACAACTGTTTTCATGATCTCCATGGTAATATATGATTTTTTAATTTCGGAAAGAGCCACCAGTCAATTTCTCTAAATCAATACCGAGGGAAAGAAGAAAAATAAAACAGCCATTTTGAAGTACTGGCAAATATTGGAAGCACTCGATGTTTAATTGGATATCCATACAGAAAGAACAAAAACTGATCTGTGATAAATTGCAGGTGGCATGGATGCCGGTTGACATTAATTCCCTGATTGCATTCAATTTCTCATTGTTTACAGACCTAAATCCAATTAACGGATTAAGACACCCGCGGGAAAAGATTATAGACGGCTGGTATTTATGGGGCGGCGGAGGAATTGATCAGAAGGATATTGATTTCTTTAAGCCCTTACATGTTCAACATTTGTTGGAAAAGAGACCAGTTGTTTTAAAGTATCTTGGTTTGCCGCCCGGCTGGAGATTTCAAATCGACGATAAGGGTTATGAAGATCTGTGGTTTGATGAATCAATTCTTTGAGAATGTCTCAGGATTTTCTTGCATTTTATATTGTAAGCCTTGGTGAGTCGGAAGTTGGGATTCAATTTAATTAATTTTAAAATGAACAATCAGGATATATCATCTGAAAAAATAGAGCAGCTTCACCTCGAGGTCAGAAAACGGTTGAAAGACAAACAATCGACTGAACAAATAATTAATGCGCTAACAAGTCAGGGGATTGAACCATACTATATCGAGACTATTATCCAGAATGTGGAAGAAGAAAATGCAGACAAAAAGAGCTTCAGGAATTCAATGATAATGGGAATAGTGTATATCATCGGCGGCCTGGCTACTAACTATTTCTCCTGGAAATTTGCAAGCGAAAGCGGCAATCTTTTCTTTTATGTATTCTGGGGAATTGTGGTTTTGGGTATTGTAACCATTGTCCGCGGCTTTATACTTTACCGGCGATGACGAAGCAATTGCTGAGTATAACTGCGATTTTTAAAATATACGATTAAATTTCACACATTGAATTTGTGTCTCTATAGGAAGTAATAACCTGAAATTCTGGTGAATAAGTCCTGGTCATATCTTTTCCTGACAGAAAATGTCCCGCACAACGGAGATCCTGAGATGAGCCTGCCCCGCTTCACGTAACCTATTGGTCGATTCTACTCCACCTCTTTTCCCGGTATTTTTAAAATTAATTGCGAAAAACTGTGATATTTTATATCCCCTGCCGAATCATTCAATACAGACAAATACAACAGGGGTGCCGAAAACTGAATAGAGTAGGCATAATAAATAAATACAGAATGAAAAAGCCGATATACTTCGCAGGAATTAATTTCTTTATTGCATTGATTTTGTGTACTACAAATGCCGGGGCACAGAATAAAAAGTCAGTAACGATTAGTACCGGAAACGAGCATATTGTTAAATCGGAATTTAATCAGAAACCTTATCACCTCTATGTGTCGCTTCCAAAAAATTATTCAACAAAGGATACTATCCATTATCCCGTGCTCTATGTTTTGGATGGGAAATTTTCTTACGGTTCTTTTAAATCGACCCGCGAAATGCTCGATCTGGCGAGGGAGATTAAAAATGTAATCATCGTTGCCATTGAGAACGAATGCGAAACAGATACTGACTGGCTGGTAGCAAGACACTTTGATCTTACCCCGTCTTTTATACCATCGCAGGATACGCTATGGGGCAAAATACTACAGATCCCTCAGGACAGGTTAAAATCGGGTGGTGCTCCTTTATTCCTGAATACACTTGAAAAAGATATAATCCCCTATATTGAAAAGAATTACAAAACTACCGGTGACCGTGGTTTGTCGGGACATTCATTAGGTGGATTATTTACCGCGTATTGTCTGTTAAATAAACCTTCACTTTTTACAAGGTATGGAATAAACAGTCCTTCATTCTGGTGGAACAGCAATGAAATGTTGGCTACTGTAAATACAAATTCAGATAAACTTTCCGGCAGTAAGGCGAGAATATTTTTCTCGGTCGGTGCGCTGGAAGGTGATATGATGGTCAACCCGTTGAAAACATTTGTTGAATCATTGAAAAATAAAAATCTGAATGGTGTGCAGATGACGGTACAGATATTCGATGCCGAAACACATGTATCGGTAACTCCGGTGTCCGGCTGCCGGACTCTCAAAGTATTATATGGTTCTGCAGTTAATTAATCGCCCCGTAAAAATTGGAGATGATAACAAAGGACCAGGAATTCACAACACTTATAAATCTGAACAAAGGGATCATTTACAAAGTTTGTAATTCCTATTGTGCAAATGAGAATGATCGTGATGATCTGGCACAGGAAATTATTTATAACCTGTGGAAGTCATTCGGCAGTTTTAAACGGGAGTTTAAGTTTTCAACCTGGATGTACAGGATTGCTCTTAATGTAGCCATATCGTTTTATCGTCAGGAAAAAAAATTCAGAACCCTGGATTCAATGCCGGAAGGTTTGATTGTTTTTGAAGAAAATCCGGCAGAGAATGATGAAGCAGAAACTAATCTGCAACGACTAAAACAATTTATAAGCGGATTGAAAGAAACAGACAGAGCAATTATCCTTCTCTATCTTGACGATAAATCGCATAGGGAAATAGCAGAAATTACCGGTTTCACAGAAACGAATATCGCTACAAGAATTAACCGCATAAAAGAAAAAATAAGAGCAAAATTTTCGGCTAAATAAAATTCTGAATTATGGAACTAGATGAATTAAAATCGATGTGGCTTTCAGAGAATGAAAAATTAGAAAAACGGGTCAGGCTAAACGAGCAGCAGATTGAGCTAATGCAAGGACAGAAAATAGCATCCACTATTAGCCCGTTGTTTTGGAAGCAGGCGGTGATATGTGTATTACACGGCATAGTTATAGTATTTCTGGTGGTTTTTCTTGTACAGAATATTTCGCAGGTTCCATTTGCTGTTTCAGGATTTCTTTTACTTGCATTTTATGTAATGTTATGTGCTGATGCCTGGAAGCAAATCAGGATCATCAGGGGATTGGATTACAATGCAGATCTGGTAACCCTTCAAAGCTCCATCGTTCGGCTGCAAACACATATTGTAGGCTATGCAAGGCTGGCCGTACTAACCATACCTGCATTACTGGCATTTCCTGTTGTGGCAACAAAACTGATCAAAGACTATAGCATCAGCATGTGGAGCGATTTCGATATCATGAGGCAATCCAATGGTAACTGGTGGACAGCTCAGATCATTGCAACCGCAGTGCTGATTCCACTTGGCATCTGGTTCTACCGGGAAATATCTTTTAAAAATATCCACAAAAAATGGGTGAATGATTTTATCCGGAAATCATCGGGAACCAGGATCACTAAATCATTGGAGTTCCTGAATGAATTGCAGGGTTTGAAGCAGGACGCTGTTTGATACTGGCAATTGAAAAAATGAATTCAATTATTAGCATTACTACAAGTGATAGCCGGAGGCTCAGCTTTGTTGCTTCGAAATTTAGTTAGTACTATTGCGGAGTGAGTGAGCGAAGGAATATTAAACGCCTTAGTGACCCTGACCTTTCTTATGATCATCTCATAAAGAAGTTATTCTGCAAAAATGAAGCACTGGAATTATATATTTTTATTAGCCATTTTTTCCTGCGGCAATCAGCAACAAAAGGTAAATAAAACCGATACATTGGTTCCTTCTGCTACTGCAGTTTCCGCTGAAGCGGGAACTAAAAATAACAGGGAAATCTGCTGGGCAGGAACTTTAAATGGCAAGACGCCTGTATTTATCCATTATCAACTCGACAGTAATTTAATCATCGGAGAAATAACCTACCTCAATACAAAGGACAAAGTCCCGATTACGCTACTGGGTACAATAGAAGAAGATAAAACGTACCGGCTGCTGGAGTTTGACAGCACAGGCAATATCACCGGAGTGATTGAAGGCAAGCCTGCAGGCGATTTCTTTAATGGTGATTGGGTATCTCCAAAAACGAAGAAAGAACTTAGTCTGTCACTTTCTTTAAAAGATACACTGATCAGCAGCAAAAACTTCATGGCCGATGCAGGTGAAATTTTCGGTGATTATCATTATCAATATGGAGAGAATGGATTTAACGGAGATTTTGAGATTAATAAAGTAAAAAACAAGGAAATAGAATTTGAAATCCAATCCCTGACAAATGTGGAACGTGGGCCGAATATTGCAGAAGTAGAAAAAGATACGATATCGTTGACAGGTAATAGTTTTATTTACACAATTCCTGAAAGTGATAGTTGCGAATTTAAAGTGAGTTTTTATAAAGGATTTGTATATATCAATTATACGAAGGGATATTGTGAAGGCGAGTTTGGGCTTAATGCAACTATTGACGGGATATTTTTAAAAACGAAATAGGGTAGTGTACATTACCTTTCGGAGCACCAACAGGAACTTCGATCAGAGAGATCATGCACAACATAAATATTCTTCCCGGATTAAGCCCTGCTCCCGGGGGTGATTGCAGATAAGCCTGTTGTCTGAGCCTGAAATGGATAACTTACTATTGAATGCGACGATTTTTAATAATATCACCATTACTGTTTCAACTTGTAATTTCATTTCTGATCCTGACCCTGGTTTTCACATTATTTTTTATTTCTAATGCAAACGAAAACACCGGCATAGTTGCAGGTCTCGGTTTTGAAAAATCCAGAGCAATATTTGGTTTGATTATTATTGTTGTTTCAATTGCCATATGTTTTATACTTGGTCTCCCTATCAGAATTATTCCTGCTCTCAATCAATGGTGGACGTACAGACCCGCCATCAACCTCGTAATATTAGTGAGTGGGTTGTTATTGATTTTCTTTTTTTCAGGATCATTTTTTTCAGGAGATCAGGGAATCACATTAATCCAAACCTCATTTTCGCGGGGTGGTTTTTATTGACTTTTTCCCTTATGCATTTTT
>JAATGW010000798.1 GCA_015654495.1 Chitinophagales bacterium | reverse complement strand
GGACTGTATTCTATTGATGACAGTAAAGTCAGCAAAAAAGGAAAACAACTCTGGGACATCAGCGGAAACACGGAACTTAAATATGATAAATCATGGCCTACCCGCCCTGATGCAGAGAAAAAACCTCTGCAGAAATAATTAAAGATAGAAGCCGGTTGTTTAAAACAACCGGCTTTTATTTATATCATTAATTGAAAGTGTATCAAACGGTATGAAATGAGTGTTAAACTCAGCCGCATTCAGTTAATCGATTAATCAAAACATAAAGTCTTCATTATCTGTCAACACCAGAATACAAGTGATTCCTGCTATCTTAATTAAGCAGAACTATTTAAATAAATTCCTTAAATATAACAACTCAATGGGTGCATTGGCATAATTGTGGCTCTAATTATATTGCCATAATCAGTTCAACATGAAACCCAATTCTTTTACTATCAACGATCAGTCTTACCCAGGTCATTTCATTCATCTGGCAGAGGAAAATGAATCTATTCAGGGAGATGAAATGATGACTACCGCATTCTGGAAAAAGCTCCCTGTGTTTATTCAGGAATCAGCAATCGATATATCTATTGATGTGACTTTACCAGGTTTGAAGCGCGAGGATTTTCTGGTAACAGCCAGCGATGGGGTAATAACTATCGCTGATATACGTCAGCCATCTGTAAAAGACCCCGGATTTGAAGTGTCGCGCTTTACAGCCCACCCGCCCGCTTGTTTTATAAGGCAAATTTCTTTGCCGGCCTCAGCAGATCCTGAATTTCTTAGTGCGGAGTATGCAGACGGAGTTCTGAAAATGGTGATCGCAAAACAAAACACCCCTTCAGCAAATCGTTCCTGTAGGATTGCAGTGTATTAGTGCTGTTATTTCAAAATAATTAATCAGCGATTCGTCAGTATATAAAAACCGGCGATTGCTGGTATTTTTGTGTATTGTCAGTAAGCTGTTTCAGGTCCGAGTTTCGGTAATTCATCAGCATAATATGGTACTGTGTTTCATTGTCGGTTGACTGATCGAAAACCAACCAGTTTCCGTCAGCACTCCAGTCGTGCCAGCCTTCTGCCTTCCCGGTTGTTGTAAGCTGCCATTGGCGGTCACCTGTTGGTGTAACCGCATAGATGTGATGACTTCCACCCTGTATTGAGATAAAACTTATAAAGTTATCCGTGGGATGCCAGCGGAGTGCGCCTGCTTTAAAACCTCCGGGATCGTTCTTTGATATGTCATTTTCGGGATAGTGACTTAATTGTTTCATTTCAGTGCCATCGAAATTCATAATGTATACCTCTTCGGGGGTCTGCCGGTCACGTTTGTTTTTCCTGTAAACAAAGGCGATTTTTTTTCCATCAGGAGAAAATACCGGATCGCGAAACATTGCCGCAGAATCTTTTGTAAGCTGCTGAAAATTTCCGGTTTTGGGATCAATCAGAAAAAGCTGATAACGGATCGAAGTACCTATTCTTCCGCTGACTATCCATTGACCATCACTATTTCTGCTACCCATATAGCTGTCTTCCAGTTGAAGGTTGCTCACTTTTTTTAATCCCTTGCCGTTTGCATCCATCGAATACAAAAAAAAGCAGCGGTAACAGCTGTCACGATCACTTATAAAATAAAGTGTGTTTTTTGATGCTGTGTAGATCCATGCTACATCAGGGCTATTGCTGATATTTCTGCGATTACTTCCATCGCTGTTCATGATAAATACTTCATAATTTGATTTTCCGTCGGCGCCTTTCACCGCAACGTTATATGCAATCAATGGAGGCAGTTGTGAGTAGCTTTTCAGGCAATACAAAGCAATTGCTGACAATAACAGTATCCATTTTTTCATGTTGAAAAACTAAAACATTTTTTATAGATCATATGAGGTTTAGAGGCAGTTCATCTGAATCTGGTCCGGTTTTATCGGAACTTTGCAGGGATTATCCTGAATAAATCCGGATTCTTCCTTAATAAAATGCATTTTTCTGAAAGGCAGTTCTTATGGCGATCAGCCATTTTTCATTTAGTTTTATCCATCTTAAAAATTACAGAATATTAAAAGGATATGCAGAACAGAAGAAAATTTTTACAATCTTCATTAATTGGCTCAGCTGCTGTTATAGGTGGGGCTTCATTTGCTGAAGATAGACCAGGCAGAATACAATCTAATGCCGGAAATCCGATCGTAATTTCAACCTGGGACTTTGGGAAAGCGGCGAATGCCGCAGCATGGGAAGTATTATCGAAAAATGGTTCGGCACTTGATGCTGTTGAAGCCGGCGTTAGAGTACCTGAGGCTGATCCCGAGAATCAAAGTGTTGGCTATGGCGGTTTGCCTGACCGCGATGGCAGGGTGACTTTGGATGCCTGTATTATGGATGCACAATACCGTTGTGGTTCTGTAATGTGTATTGAACATATCAAACACCCGATTTCTGTTGCCAGACTGGTTATGGAAAAGACGCCGCATATTGTTCTTGTAGGTGAAGGCGCGCTTGAATTCGCTCTTGCGAACGGATTTCAGAAAGAAAACCTGCTGACGGAAAGCAGCAAAAAAGCCTGGCAGGAATGGTTAAAGAGTTCTGACTACAAACCCGGAATCAATATTGAAAATAAATTGTACAAAAAGGAAACTGATCCGATGCCTGGCGGGAAAGATAACCATGATACGATAGGCATGCTTTCTCTGGATGCAAAAGGAGATATCGCAGGGGCCTGTACAACGAGCGGACTTGCTTTTAAAATGCACGGACGCGTTGGTGATTCACCAATCATCGGTGCTGGGTTATATGTTGATAATGAAGTTGGCGGCGCCACTTCAACCGGCCTTGGTGAGGAGGTAATCAGGATTGTAGGATCGCATCTTGTTGTAGAACTCATGCGGCAGGGCCTTAGTCCGGAAAATGCCTGCAAAGAGGCTGTTTCACGAATTCTGAAGCGCAGTCCGCAAAAAGCTAAGGAAATACAGGTCGGCTTTCTGGCCATCAATAAAAAAGGTGAATACGGCGCCTATGCGTTACAGAAAGGTTTCAGCTATGCCGTACATAGCAATAAAGAAGTGACACTAATTCCTGGTAAAAGCCATTTCTGATAAATATTATGAGTGAATCCGCAATTCTTGAAGTCTGTGCATTTCATATTGAGTCCTGTATTATTGCAGAAAGGGCCGGCGCAAAAAGGGTTGAACTTTGTGACAATCCGGTTGAGGGTGGAACAACGCCCAGCTATGGAACAATAAAATCTGCAAGGGAAAAAATCAGTATTGATCTCTATCCCATTCTGCGTCCGCGCTCCGGAAATTACTTCTATAATACAGATGAATTTGAAATTCTACTGACAGATATTAAAATTTGCAAAGAACTTGGATGCAACGGAATTTCTGTAGGTATTCAAACAATCAGCAGCGAAATCGATACAGAGAAAATGAAACGTGTTGTGGAACTGGCCTGGCCCATGGGAGTGACTTCAAACAGGGTGATTGATGCAGCAACTGATCCATTTCAGGCACTTGAAGACCTGATATCCTGTGGTTGCGAAAGAGTTCTTACATCGGGACAGAAATCTGCTGCGCCAGATGCCGCTGATGTTCTCAAAAAGCTGATCGTTCAGGCCGATGGTAGAATCATTGTGATGCCGGGAGCCGGAGTCAATTCTTCAAATATCCGGGAACTGATGAATGCAACCGGAGCCAGTGAATTTCATTCCTCAGCCCGAAGAGCAATGCCAAATCCTGTGCAGTGGCTAAACCCGGAGATACTTGATTATGGCCATGTTTATATTGCGGATGAAGAAGAAGTGAGAAAAATGGTTGAGGCTATCAAATCCGAATAAATGGAGAATTTCAATTGCGAATAATCCGGAATTCAGCAACAGCTAAAAGTGATTGAAATTATTTTCGTATCTCAGGACTTATTTTCTATTTTGATTTTCTGAGTTGCCAGGCTTTTGGTTTTGTGAAAGCGCGCAGACCCTGATGAGAAAGTGTGGCACCGAAACCTGAGTGGTGGCGGCCGCTCCAGGGAACTGCAGCACTTACCCTGTCACAGCAATTCCAGTACCCCGTACCTACATCGAGTTTCTTCAGAATTTTCTGTGCCCGTTCCTGATCGCTGCTATATACTGATGCAGTAAGTCCATACTCAGTATCATTCATCAGGCGGATCGCTTCTTCGTCATCTTTAACTTTCATAATTCCGATTATCGGCCCAAAAGATTCCTCACGCATCACATTCATTTCATGATTCACGTTCAGTAAAACAGTCGGCTCGAAATAGTTGCCTTCACCTTCAATCTTTTTTCCACCTGCTGCGAGAGTTGCACCTTTCTGAAGCGCGTCATCTACCTGGTTCTGCAACAGCTTTATCTGTGCTTTTCTGGTAACCGCCCCAATGTATACTCCAGGTTCTGAAGGCAGGCCAATTTTGTATGATGCTACTTCTTTCAAAAATGCTTCAGTATAAGCATCATACAGCTTTTCGTGTACATATATACGTTCGACCGCGCAGCAGCTCTGGCCGTTATTATAAAAAGCGCCATCGGCAGTACCTGCAGCAACTGCATTGACATCTGCTACATCGTCAGCAATATATAAAGGGTCTTTTCCTCCAAGCTCAAGCTGACAAACAATCATTCTGCCGGCAACGGCATTATATATTTTCTGGCCCGTACTGTATGAACCTGTAAAGAAAAATCCATTAAAATTTATTTCAGTCAACAACTCCCCTACTTTTCCTTCACCTATTGCAACCTGAAAACAAGGTTCAGGTATACCTGCAGATTTCAATAACCTGTCAACATGCAATCCGGTGAGAGTGGCATACTCAGAAGGCTTGTACATTACTGTATTTCCGGCAAGCAATGCAGGTATCCACACATTAACTCCCACAAGCCATGGATAATTCCACGCGGAAATATTACATACAATTCCTAAAGGTTCATAACTTATCTTCTCGACCATATCCGCAGATTCAGTCATTGTTTCATCGCTTAGGTATTGAGCAGCATTTTCAGTGAGCCATTTGATCCTGGTACGGGCTCCATTGATTTCGTTCAGTGCCTGTTGAAGGGGTTTGCCCGTTTCATCACTCAGGCTTTTTGCGAGGATATCTTTTTCTGATTCCAGTAGCGACGAAAATTTTCTGACAATATCAATGCGGGCGTTGAGGCCGGTATCACTCCAACCGGCTAAACCCATCTTCAGCGTTTCAAATTTTTTCAGAAGAGTTTCTCTGTTGTCTTCAGTAATTTCTGTTATCTCAGTTCCGGTAGCCGGATTCAATATCTTCATTTCAAAAAATTTATACTGCCCTTTTCAGGATTTTAATTTATAATTTTCTGCTGCGTTAAGAAAGGACGAACGGATTGTACTTACAAGAGGACTATCCTTTGGCGACATCCTTTCAGGGTGCCATTGTACAAGCAGTAACCAGCCACCCTGTTCAGGAAATTTCTTCTCAATGGCTTCTACAGTACCATCCGCTGCTATTGCTGAAACAACGAGATCCTTACCTATCCGGTCGGCAGACTGGTGATGATTGCTATTGATGATGGCAGACTGAATTCCTGTGAGTCCATATAAATATGACGAAGGGTCGATCGATAGACTGTGATATCTGTCTGTATTGTCCGGTAGTTTTGAATGATTAAATTTCCCCCATGTTGTCAGATCAGGAATCAGGCTACCCCCGAAAAAAACATTAATAAACTGAAGACCGCGGCAGATCCCAAGCACAGGAATTTCTTTTCTCACAACTTCCTGCATCACCTTCCATTCAAATTCATCTCTTCGCAGGCTGATGTCATCTGGATAACAATAACTCAGGTATTCAGGTTTATTGTACATGGAAGGGTGGACATCTTCGCCACCGGAAAGCAAAATCCCGTGACATCCTGAAATATCTTCCGCCTGACTCTCATGAAAATCCAACTTCTGAATTTCAATCCCGGGCATTGCCGACTCTATCCAGATTCTGTAATTTTCATACTTACTGCAATCCGTAATCCCGATAATCATTTTTAAGTTCTTCTGTAAATTTTATGAATTAATTAAACCAAAAGTTTATAAAGCTTCTTCATAAAGCGCTCTGAAATCAGCCCTGCTTACAGGTTTGGGATTGTTAGGATGTGCAAAGTCAGCAAATGCAAGGTCCGCCAATTCATCCAGGTGCTTTTCTTCAACACCTACTCCTGAGAGTTTATGAGGTACACCAAGTTGATTATTCAGCCAGAAGAGATGATTTATCAGTCCATTACCATCTTTTTGATTCAAATCCAATGTAGTCGCCATTCTTTTAAATTTATCCTCGAAACCACTCAAATTGAAACGCATGCCATATGGAAGATTAATTGCGTTGGCAAGACCATGATGTGTATCGAGAAGCGATGACATTGGATGCGCCAATGAATGAACAACACCCAATCCTTTCTGAAATGCAATTGCACCCATCATGCTTCCCATTAACATATTGGCGCGCGATTTTTTATCAGGTCGCAGAACTGCATTTTCAATAGATTTATTTATGAGATACATTCCTTCCAGTGCAATGCCGTCACAAATCGGGTGGTAGTTTTTGGCAAGAAAAGCTTCCATATTATGCGTCAATGCATCCATTCCGGTAGCAGCAGTAATTGCCGGCGGAAGGTCCATAGTCAGCATAGGATCAGCGAAAACAATTTTCGCAAGCAGCTTTGGTGAAAAAAGTATTTTTTTCTGATGTGTGAAATCATCGGCAATAATAGCGCTTCGTCCAACCTCTGAACCTGTACCGGCTGTTGTAGGTATGGTAATAAAATGTGGTACATCGCCGGTAACATATATATCGCCACCGATAAGATCGTCATATTTGAAAAGATCTTCGCGGTGATAAACTCTTAATACAATCGCACGCGCAACATCCAGGGCTGCTCCACCACCGAAACCTATAACAACATCGTGACTGGTGGCATCCCAGACATCTGTTCCATTATAAACATCTGATTTTACCGGATTCTTATGAATATTTTTAAATACATCAGCTTTGATATTGTTTTTGTCCAGATTGTTTAAAACTGTTTTAAAGAAAGGAAGCCCGGCAATTACAGGATCGGTAACAATTAACGGATTTGTCAAGCCTTGCTTATGCAGGTACGCCGGGAGCTCTTCAATAACACCAAATCCAAACCGGATTGTTGTTGGAAAATTAAACTGACTAATCATCTCCATAAATACTTGCTATTAATTTTTTTTAGTTTCCGGAATTTCAGATTATTTCGAAATAACGTTTCATTTCCCAATCTGTAACTGATTTGGAATACTGACGCCATTCCCATTCGCGTGTAGCTGTAAAGTGTTCAACAAATATTTCTCCGAAAAGCGTCTTCGCAATTTCCGAGTTTTTCATCCGGACTGCAGCCTGGTACAACTCTGCCGGGAAAGTT
>JAATGW010000752.1 GCA_015654495.1 Chitinophagales bacterium | reverse complement strand
TTATAACAGATGACAAGACGCTGCTAATACCTGCAAATGCAACCATAGTGGATGGTTCAGTAAAATTCCTTATACCCGGATTATTTGACATGCATGCTCATTTTTTTTACGAACAGGGCGATAATGTAAATACCTATGATAAGGAATTAAAAATGATGCTTGCCAATGGGCTCACAACTGTAAGGATAGAATGTGGGGATTCACTGTATCTCGATGTAAGGGAAAAGGTGAACAGTGGTAAACTTACCGGACCAAAACTAACTGTTGCAAGTCCGCAATTTGTAGGTGCATGGCCCTGGAGGGGAAAAGTATTTGCCGAGATCTGTACAACACCTGAAGAAGCAAGCGCTGCTGTGAAAAAATGCAAAAAACAGGGATATGATGAAATAAAAATCACTTTCATGGTTAAACGGGATGTTTATGATGCCATAATAAAAACGGCAGCACGTGAAAATATTAAAGTCACCGGCCATGTGGGACCATTGGTTAAACTTCCTGCCGGATTGGCTGCAAAACAACAGATCGAGCATATGGATGAGTTTATTGATATGCTGCTTCCTGATACTACCTACAATCATGGGCAAAGTGTTTCTGATATGAATCTCTGGCGTAAGAATGCCTGGGCAACGGTACCCTATCTTGATGAAAATAAAATACCGGCATTGGTTAAAATGGTAAAAGATGCCGGCATTGCCGTAACACCAACCAATTATTTTTTCTTTTCCTGTTTTGGAGCAAACAGTACCGACGAGGTATATAAATCCAAACCGGATTATGCATATATACCTGCAGCAATTTTACCCGAGCGGTGGAGCATCAGAAAGAGATTCCAGGATAACTTACCGCCTGAAGAAAGTCAGAAAAAATACATCGATCTCCGGATGAAGATAACTAAAGGACTATGGCAGGCCGGCGTGCCGCTGATGGCTGGCTCGGACTCACCTGAATGGTTTCTTGCACAGGGTTTTTCCATCCATGACGAAATTGAAACTTTTGTAAAATGCGGATTAACCCCATGGGCTGCTTTGCAAACCGCCACGGTTAATACGGCAACTTACCTGGGTGAAATCAAATCTAAAGGCACGATCGAAAAAGGGAAAATTGCCGACCTGATCTTACTCGATAAAAATCCGCTGGAAGATATACGCAACACAAGATCGATCATTGGTGTTATGCACGGCCAATTCTGGTACGATCGGGCTGGCATCGATCAGCTACTTAAAGAAGCACTGCCTTAGTTCAACATAATTCAAAAGCGTTTTAACCTCATAAATTGTTTTCCACAAAACCGGCCTGGAAAACCGACCGCTTATAAGGAGCGAAATAAATTTTATCTTATCTTCAGACAGCCCGGCCTGGATTGCTCCATTTTTCAATACCTGACTATTTATTTATTTTAATTTACTATGAAGCAATCAACGTTTCGGTTTAAGCGGATTTTCATATACGCATTCCTGTTATTGCCGGTTCTTAATTCCTGCAAAACTTCGCGCGTAAATAAAACAGAGGCAGATTATATTATTGAAAATGGCAAAATCCTGGATGGAACAGGCAATAGCTGGTATTATGGTGATATTGCCGTAAAAGATGGAAAGATCCTTGCCATCGGTAAACTTAACCAGATAAAAGCTGCGCGCAGGATCGATGCAGGAAAACGAATTGTTTGTCCGGGTTTTATTGATGTGCATGGCCATATTGAAGGAAGTATTTTTGAAAGACCTACTGCAGACAATTATATCCATGACGGAGTGACCACAGTAATCACGGGCAACTGCGGGGGTTCTGCGGAAAACCTGAAAGAATTTTTCCGGCGGAGCGACAGCACAAAAACTTCGATTAATGTAGCGAGCCTTATTGGCCATAATACCATCAGGAAAGCAGCAATGGGTCTTGATAATCGTTTTGCTACCGCGGCAGAGCAGCAGCAAATGGAAACACTGGCCGAACAGGCAATGAAGGACGGTGCCGTAGGAATGTCAACCGGTCTGATTTACCTGCCCGGGATGTACAGCAATACCTCCGAGGTTTCAGGAATTGCGAAAGCAATTGCAAAGAACAATGGTATTTATGCTTCTCATATCCGGAATGAAGAAAACGGCGTTCGCGACGCAATAAATGAAGCAATTCAGATCGGAATAGATGCTGATATTCCGGTACAGATTTCCCATTTTAAAGTTAGTGGCCGCGCGAACTGGGGTCGTTCAAAGGAAACAATTGCGATGATCGACTCGGCACGTTTACTTGGTTACGATGTAACAATCGATCAGTATCCTTATACTGCAAGCAGCACAAATTTAGGCGTACGCCTTCCTGACTGGTCGCTGGCCGGAGGAACCGACTCATTAAAATCGCGGCTTGATAACCCGGAATTACACAAGCAGATTATTGCAGGGATGATAGCCTCACAGGAAAAATACCAGTACCCGGATTATAGTTACGCAGTGGTCGCCTACCATAGTGCAGATACCACGCTGAATGGAAAATCTATCTCTGCAATAAATATTCTGAAAGGCCGGAAAACGGGTATGATAGAGGAAGCAGAAACTATCCTCGACCTGATGAAAGCTGGAGGCGCTCAAATGGTTTATCACAGCATGAATGAAGAGGACGTTAAAATAATCATCCGCTCGCCATTTGCAATGGTAGGCGCGGACGCAGGCGTAAGTACAGGCAGGGGAATGCCACACCCACGCACCTATGGTACTAACGCCCGTGTTTTGGGAAGATATGTACGTGAAATGAAAATCATTACCGTAGAAGAAGCGATAAGACGAATGACTTCATTAGCCGCACAAAAATTTCAACTCACAGACCGGGGATTGCTGTTACCCGGTTACGCCGCAGATATCCTGGTATTTGATGAATCAACAATAACTGATAAAGCGAGTTTTGAAAATCCACATCAATTCAGTACCGGTTTTCAGCTGGTGATGGTTAACGGAAAAATAGTTCTGGAAAACGACAAACATACCGGCACGCGCAGCGGAACACCGTTGTACGGACGGGCTTATGTAGTCGGGAGGCTGGAGTCGGGGGTCAAAGGCAGGTTCAACGTTAAACGTTGAACGTTTAACGTTGAACTCTTAATCAGGCCTCGTCTTTCTTTTGTTGCCCGAGATAAGTTGGAAGATCCATACCTGCGGCATCAAAAACATCTTTCAACGGCGGCACGGATTTATACAATCCACTCAGAAACCCTGCTGTTCCGCTTTTATTATCTGAACCCTGGCCACTATCCCATACCGTTACCTTGTCAATTTTGATGTTCTTGATGGCTTCGGTTTGCATACGCACAAGTTCCGGCAGCTTATCGGCAATCAGCAGCAATACCGCATCTTTCGGACTATTGCCTGAGGCTTTCACGATCCGGTCGAGACCTTCAGCCTGCTTTGTCAGGATTTCAAACATACCCCTTGCTTCAGCTTCGAGTTTTGCAAAAATCGCATCGGCTTCACCTTTTGCTTTTTCACGTAATTGTTCCGCCTGCGCCTGGGCTTCGATTATCAGTTTCTGTTTCTGAATATCAGCAGCCACCACAATACTCGCATTCTGCGTTGCACGATCCCTGTCTGCACGTGCTTCTTCGGCTTTCTTTTCAGCGAGGTACGATTCTTCCAAAGCTTTTGCTGTTTGAATTTTTTCCGCAGTTATCGCCTTTTTCAAAGATTCAGCCTCTTTTTCCCTTCGTTCTGCATCTGACTGAGCGATCTTGATTTTGGTAAGGTTCTCCCCCTGAACTGCAAATGCATTAGCCTCTGCTATCTTCACTCTTGTATCACGTGCAGCTTCTGCTTTACCGATATTTTCATCACGGTTTGCACCGGCAATCTGTATCTCTTTTTCCTTAAGCGCAAAAGCAACCTGCGTATCTCTTTCGCGCAATGTTTCAGCCACACTGATATCCCTTTCTTTTTCCGCACTTGTTTTACCTATATCACCAAGCTGTTCCTGCTGCGCAACCCTGATCTTGGCTTCATTAATTGCCTTTGCCGCAGCTTCTTTACCTAACGCATCAATATAACCGCTTTCATCTTTTATATCGGTTACGTTTACGTTGATCATCTTGAGACCAATCTTGCTTAATTCAGCTTCCACATTTCCCGCAATATTTGCCAGGAATTTATCCCGGTTATTGTTGATTTCTTCAATATCCATCATGGCAACCACAAGACGCATCTGACCAAGTATAATATCTTTTGCCAGGTCATGAATCTGCGGGCGCTGCAGGCCTAGTAAACGCTCTGCAGCATTCTGCATAACTGCCGGCTCAGTCGAAATACCTACAGTAAATCTGGATGGAACGTCCACGCGGATATTCAGGTTGCTAAGCGCACTTGTAAGGTTTACCTCAATTGAAATCGGAGTGAGATCAAGGAATGAATAATCCTGGATGATGGGCCAGATAAAAGCCGCACCACCATGGATACATTTTGCTGTGAGCGAGCCCTGATCAGCATTCCGGCCTACTTTACCATATACAACAAGGATCCGGTCAGAAGGGCAGCGTTTGTAACGCCTGAACATGGAAAACACCAGGATGAACAAAAACAGTACACCTCCGGCTACAATAAGTAAGAAATAATCCATAGCAATAGTTGTTTATTTATGACAGATTGAAATTAATAGCGGGTATAAGCGGTTACCAGCAGGATCGTATCATTAAGGATATCGGTAACTTTTACGATTTTTCCGGTTGGAATATCTTCCATATCATCAGTCATGGCCTGCAACTCATGCAAAGAACCCTGGATTTTGATATGAACCTTACCGATGCCGCTACGGTTGGAAGGTATAAAAAGATAGGTTTCGCAAACCTGGTCAATGGCATTTTTTATCTGCAATGTTCCGCTGTGTTTGAGCCTGCTGATATTTCTGAAAAGAAAAATCATGAGCCCAACCATAATTGCACCTGCGATTAAAGCCAATAAAATAACAAGCCATTTTGCTAGTCCTGCTGAAGTAGCGGCAATTCCCGTCCACCCGAACATGGTGAAAAACGCAATCATGTTCTTTATAGTGAAATACTGGTTATCGGCCCCATCATCTCCTGAAACAAAATCATCTGCATCGCCGAAACTGTCGTCGTCACCACTAAAAACCGTCATCAACGACTGTAATATCATCAATGCAGAAAAAAGCAGGG
>JAATGW010000364.1 GCA_015654495.1 Chitinophagales bacterium | reverse complement strand
GCATTCTCGTCGCCATCAAAATACTGGCTGGGTTTTACAGCTATGTTTATTGGTGGTAGCCTGGTGGCTGGAATTTATCCTGCATTCGTACTATCGGCATTCCGGCCTGTTCTGGTTTTAAAGGGATTGTTTAAAAACAGTTCCGGTGGTCTGCTATTACGCAAAGGACTTATCATAACACAATTTGCCACCTCAGTAGTACTGATTGCAGGTACAATGATCGTGTACCAGCAGGTCAGTTTTATGCGTAAGCAAAAACTCGGTGCCGATATCCGACAGACCCTGGTACTTAGTGGCGCTGGTTCTGTAACGGATTCTGTTTACCAGAATGTTTTTCAACCATTCAGAAACGACCTGCTGAAAATAAGAGGAGTAAAAAATGTAAGCGCTTCATCCGGTATAATGGGAAAAGAAATTTACTGGACAAATGGCGCACATCGCCTCGGCACAGAAAACAAAGGTGCATTGACCATGTACAATATGGGCATCGACTATGATTTTATTCCTTCATTCGGACTTGAACTAAAAGCCGGAAGAAATTTCTCCAGAGAATTTGGAACTGATGAGCGGGCCGTGTTATTAAATGAAGAAGCAGTAAAACAGCTTGGGTTTACAGATCTGAATAAAGCACTTACAGAAAAAATATTTTCTGCAGGAGATACCGTTCAGGTAGTAGGCATACTCGCAGACTATCATCACCAGGGCCTGCAAAAAACAATAGATCCTATGATATTCCGGCTAAGACCTGATAGCAGGAGTGCATATGCACTAAAAATGGAAACCGCCGGACTGAATAATTCCATAACAGCCATTGAAAAAACCTGGAGCAAATATTTCCCTAATGATCCATTTAATTATTATTTTCTTGATGAATCATTTGACCAGCAATATAAGGACGACAAACGATTTGGTAAAGCATTTGGTTTGTTCGCATCGCTGGCAATACTAATTGCATGTTTCGGATTATTGGGTCTATCTGCGTACAATATTTTACAGCGAACCAAAGAAATCGGTATCCGCAAAGTAATGGGAGCATCTGTCCAAAACCTGCTGTTCATATTGTCCAGGGACTTTTTAAAACTGGTTCTGCTCGCATTTGTAATTGCAGTTCCTGTAACATGGTGGATAATGCATAACTGGTTGCAGGATTTTGCCTACCGGATTTCGATCAGTTGGTGGGTATTCATGGTTGCAGGCATTGCATCATTTATTGTAGCACTGGTTACCATCAGCGTTCAGGCAATAAAAGCAGCGATGGCAAACCCTGTCAAAAGTCTGAGATCTGAATAACTAAAAACTCACGTTCTACGTTAATCGTTGAACGTTAAACGTAGAACGTAAATAAACCCGAATGCTAAAAAACTATTTCAAAACGCTCGTCAGAAATCTGCTTCGTAACAAAGGGTATTCCTTTCTCAACATTACTGGTCTTTCAGTAGGTATGGCGGCAGCGATATTAATCATGTTGTGGATACAGAACCAGTTGAGTATGGAACGTTTCCATAAAAAAGGTGATCGGATATATGTGATGTATAACCGGGATACTGATCCTGAAGGAAACAAATGGGCCTGGAATAATACGCCTAAAATTCTCGCAACCACGCTAAAATCGGATTACCCCGAGGTAGAAGATGCAGTAAGGATTAACAATGTCACTTTTCTGCTCACTGCAGGCGAAAAACGATTTAACAAACGGGGTGCTTTTGTCGACAGCAGTTTTTTAAATGTGTTCAGCCTTCCTCTTTTAAGCGGAAATCCGTCAAATGCATTGCGTGATGTTTATAGTATAGTGCTGACGGAGAAATTTGCAAAAGCACTTTTCGGCAATGAGGAAGCACTGGGAAAGATCGTGCGCATCGACAGCTCACATAACTGTAAGGTTACCGGGGTACTGAAAGACCTTCCCAACAATACTACTTTTGAATTCGAGTACCTCATTCCATGGTCTTATATGCGCAAACTGGACTGGGATGATAAAAACTGGGGCAATAATTCAGTAAGAACTTTTGCTTTGCTTAAAGAAGGTGCAAAGCAGGTTGACTTTGACAAAAAGATCAGATCCATAACCATTGATCATACAAAAGGTGCAGCAGATGCATCAACAACCGAAGTTTTCACTCAACCACTCAACAGATATTATCTTTATTCCAGATCTGAAGATGGTAAACTAACAGGCGGACAAATTGAGACTGTAAGATTGTTCGGCATTATTGCGGCCTTTATCCTTCTTATTGCCTGTATCAATTTTATGAATCTGAGTACGGCACGCAGTGAAAAACGTGCAAAAGAAGTAGGAATCCGGAAAGTGGTTGGTGTGGGGAAAACATCATTGGTATTTCAATTTCTAACCGAGAGTATCATTCTCAGTTTTGTCGCTTTTTTACTTGGGCTGCTGATTGTTACGATAAGTCTTAACGGATTCATCAATTGGTAAATAAACAACTTTTCATACCCTATTCCAATCCGGTATTCTGGTTGCTTGCTTTAAGCTTTATCGTATTCACAGGTATTGTTGCCGGCAGCTATCCCGCATTTTATCTTTCTTCCTATAAACCTGTGGCTGTATTGAAAGGAACATTTAAAAAAGCCCATGCGCTGGTGGCACCGCGTAAGATACTGGTGGCTGTGCAGTTTACTTTTGCCATCATACTGATCATCTCCACGATAATTGTAGTGCGGCAATTACAATATGGAATAAACCGCCAGGCCGGCTACGACAAAAACAACCTCGTGTATACGTTTACGCAAGGGGAAGTAGATAAACATTACCAGGCGATAAAGAATGAACTTCTTTCCGGCGGCGTTGCAGTTGCAGTAACAAGATCTTCAAATCCCATTACTCAACGCTGGAGCGACAGCTGGGGCTTCACATGGGATGGAAGTACAAAAGCTGATGAAAAAATTGATTTTATCCGCCTTGGTTCAGATGCTGATTTTACCAAAACGATAGGTGTTCAGCTCAAAGAGGGCCGTGATATTGATGTATACAATTTCAAGACCGACAGTACTGCGGTATTACTGAATGAAGCTGCAGTAAAAGCAATGCGTCTGAAAAATCCAATAGGAATAACGATTGGAACCACAGGCGGACCAGAAAAATTCCATGTTATCGGCGTGGTAAAGGATTTCATCCTGGAATCTCCCTTTCAGCAGCAGATCAATCCGATGATGATCTTTGGGCCGGGAATGGATTACGGGCAGGTTATTCACGCTAAACTGAATAGTGCTAAAAGTACAGCGGAGAACCTCAAAAAAATGGAAGCCATCTTTACAAAATACAATCCTCAATATCCATTCGACGCCATATTTGCTGATGAATCCTATGCGCGTAAATTCAGGGATCAGCAGCAAACGGGTAAGCTCGCCGCATTGTTTGCGGGCCTCACCATTTTTATTTCCTGTCTTGGTTTGTTCGGACTGGCAGCATATATGGCTGAAAGCCGTACCAAAGAAGTAGGTGTAAGAAAAGTGCTCGGTGCTTCCGTATTCAGCGTTACCAACCTGCTGTCAAAAGATTTTCTGAAACTGGTATTTATTTCATTTGTGATTGCTTCACCGGTCACCTGGTATGTAATGAGTAAATGGCTTGAAGGATACTCCTATCGCATCAATATAGAATGGTGGGTGTTTGCATTGGCAGGCGTACTGGCAATTCTGATTGCTTTGGTAACTGTAAGTTTTCAGGCAATCAAGGCAGCGCTCGCAAATCCGGTTCGCAGTTTAAGATCTGAATAATTAAATCCGCAACGGGTAACGAATAATCCGCAATTATTTCAGGAGAAAGTTTAGAAAGACATTTTTCTTAAGACCAGTTGAATAATAATAAGGAAACAATGATAAAAAATTATATAAAAATTGCCTGGAGAAACTTATTCAGGAATAAAGGATTTACTGCGACAAATATTTTCGGTCTCACTATAGGTATTACCTGCACAATCCTGATTTTTCTGTGGGTAAAAGAGGAAAAATCATTTGATAAATTTCACAGCAACTATGCCGGCATTTATCAGGTGATGGCTCACCGTGATTTCAACAATCAGGTGTTCACCGATGCGAATATGGTATTGCCGCTTGCACAAACAATTAAGAAAGAAATTCCGCAGATAAAAAATGCAGTGTTGACCACGCACAGGCAGTCTCACACCCTGGCTTACGGAGAATCACTCCTGAAAAAAAACGGTTACACAGTAAGCGATGGTTTTTTTGATATGTTCTCCTGGAAATTCATCTCGGGGAATCCTGCAACGGCCATCCAGGATGCTTACTCGTTGATATTAACCGAATCAACTGCGAAAGCATTATTTGGCAACACCGATCCGATCAATAAAATTGTGAAAGTAGATAATGAGTACGATGCGAAAATAACAGCTGTAGTGGCTGACATTCCCGGCAATTCAACTTTTCAATTTGATTTTATCAACAGCTTCAATTATGACGGGGATTTTCTAAGACACTCCATGACCAATTGGACAAACTCATCATGGACGGTATTTATACAGACAGAACCGGGTATCAATATCTCTTCAATAGAGAAAAAAATAAATGAGATCAAACAACAACATGATCCAAGCGACAAAAAGATAAGCAGCTATTTCGCATTTCCGATAAGTAAATGGAGATTATACAGCGATTTCAGAAATGGGAAAAATGTTGGTGGATTGATCGAGTATGTGAGGCTGTTCACTGTTATCGCCTGCATCATATTGCTTATTGCCTGTGTAAATTTCATGAACCTGTCCACCGCACGTTCCGAGAAGAGAGCTAAAGAAGTGGGTGTGCGAAAAACAATGGGCTCTACCAGAAGCTCCCTTGTATTCCAGTTCTTCACTGAATCAGTGATCATTACCTGCATCGCATTTATAATGGCGGTGATTTCTGTTCTACTCCTGCTGCCGGCATTTAATGCCCTGGTGGACAAACAGCTGACACTGGATCTTACCGATCCTTCTTTCTGGGTTGCGGCACTGGTAATTGTCGTGTTTACCGGAATTGTTGCGGGCAGTTATCCATCGTTATATCTGTCATCATTCAATCCTGTTAAGGTTTTGAAAGGCACATTTCTTACAGGGAAAAATTCCGTTCTCCCCAGGCGCATTCTCGTGATTGGTCAGTTCGTTATTTCAATTCTGCTTATTTCAGCGACGATCATTATATATCAGCAGATACAACATATCCGTAGTCGCGATATTGGTTATAATCCCGATAATCTCATCATGATATCTGCAAGTCCGGATATCAGCAGAAATTTTAAAGCCATAAAACAGGAGTTGAACAGTACCGGCATGGTAGAAGCAGCCACAAGAACGCTTTCACCCATCACTTCCATCTGGATGCGCTCACCTGCGCCTGACTGGGAAGGCAAGCCAGCCAATGCCAACATCATTTTTGCAGGAGAAAGCAGTGATGTGGATTTTACAAAAACCATGGGTATTAAGATTCTGGAAGGAAGAGACTTTTCAGGTACTCCCGGTGATTCCACTGCAATGCTGTTAAATAAGGCTGCAGTAGAAGTGATGGGAATAAAAAATCCTGTAGGCATGCGAATGCGTTATGGTAGGGACAGAATGTATACCGTTGTTGGTGTTACTGATAACTATGTAATGGGATCACCTTTTGAACCTGTTGAACCGATGATGGTATTCTATAATACCAACGGGGCAAATTCTGTAACTATACGTCTGAAACCATCAGCTCAATTGCAAAAGGTATTGCCGGCAATTGAAGCCATTTTCAAAAAATTCAATCCTGCTGTTCCATACGAATATCAGTTTGTGGACCAGGAATTTGCCAGAAAATTTATTTCAGAAGAACTTATCAGTAAACTCATCAATATTTTCGCCGGGCTCGCCATTTTTATTTGTTGTCTGGGTCTTGCGGGGCTCGCATCCTTCACCATTGAAAAACGTATCCGCGAAATAGGTATCCGTAAAGTGATTGGTGCAACTGTTCCGCAATTGCTGATGCTGATCTCAAAGGAGTTTCTCAAGCTCGTGCTGATCGCATTTCTTATAGCGGTTCCTCTTAGCTGGTGGCTCATGTACAACTGGTTGCAGAAATATACCTACCGGATTGAAATAAGCATATGGTTGTTTGGTGTTGTGGGAGTGATGGTGTTGGTATTGACACTAATTGTTGTAAGTCTGAATACGATAAAATCAGCAAGCGCAAAACCTGTTCAAAGCCTGAGAGCCGAATAATCAACGTGTAACGTTAAACGTTAAACCTCGTAAATATTGGTAAATGCTAAAGCACTATTTTAAAACGGCTGTTCGTAATCTCTTCAAACACCGGGCATTTACCTTTATCAACGTACTTGGTCTGAGTGTCGGCATGCTTGCCTGCCTGCTTATTTTGCAATATGTCCGCTTTGAATGGAACTATGATAAAATTAGTCCGGAAAGCTCACAGATCTGGCGCGCATTTAATGAAACTGTTACCGATGGAGAAGTCATTACGCAGGATGGCAATACCCATTCCATTCTCGCTCCCAGTCTGAAAGCAGACTTGCCTGAAGTGACGGACTATTTCCGCCTGTTCAACCGTAATACAGGTGAAGTTGTTTTTTTTCAGAATAATGAGGCTGTAAAAATCAAACATGCCTGGATGACCGATCCTGGTTTTCTTCGCATGTTTCCGCAACGTTTTCTTGCCGGGGACTCAGCTGCTTGTTTAAAGGAACCGTGGAAGATGGTACTAACGGAGAGCGCTGCCCGACAACTTTTCCAGGATGGAAATGCAATGGGTAAAATGCTGCGGGTACCGGGCGGGCCATTTAGTGGGGAGTATATGGTAGAAGGCATCGTGGCTGACCCGCCGCAGAATACACATCTCAAATTCAACATACTTACAGGGTATGCAACCAGGTATGCCAAAGGCCACCAGGATGGATGGGACAGCTACTGGGATTACACCTATTTCCAGCTCGCTCCCCGTGCCGACCCTGATAAAGTGCGAAACCGGTTGGCCATATATTCCAGTCAACACCTTCAGCAACAGGGAATCAGGCTCGCCATGCAGCCCTTTGAATCGATACACCTGCAATCCAATCTCACCTACGAAATTGAGCCGAACGGCAGTGCCCGGATAGTGCGCTTTCTGGGCCTGATAGCTTTGTTCATACTCGCCATTGCCTTTATCAACTATGTTAATATGACCACAGCCAGGTCGCTGGAGCGTGCAAAAGAAATAGGACTGCGCAAAGCTGTTGGTGCAAAACGCACACAGCTGATAGGTCAGTTTTTGTTCGAGGGCATTTTACTAAATACAGTCGCCTTGCTATTAGCCCTGATCCTGTTGGAACCATTGCTGCCCATCTTTGGTGAATTGGTCGGAAGACCTTTAGGTGACCAGGGATTCGACCTGGTATTTGTATCTATTGTCGGAGGATTGTTTCTTACAGGAACAATAGCTGCCTGCGCCTATCCAACATTCAGTCTCTCCAGGTTCAGTCCACTGGAAGCATTTCGTGGTAACACAGGTTTTCCAGATATCGGAACAGGGAGCAGCAGCTGGGTCCGTAAAATCCTTCTCATTTTTCAATTCAGTTGTTCTACTGCGCTTATTTTTGGACTCGTGGTAATTGGCCGGCAATTGCAGTTTCTCCAAAACCACGATAAAGGTCTATCGCTCGACCAGATAGTAGCCATCAAAACGCCTGATAACGACTGGAGGCAGGATAGCCTGAATCGGTTAAGGATGGGTGTTTTAAAAAACGATATTGCCGGCATCAGCGGCATTCGCTCAACAGCTGCTTCAAGCATTGTGCCGGCCCTTGGTATCAGTTCCATCTCGGGTTCAAGCGGAGGGTTAGTATTGGCAAACAGACCCGGACAGGTGCTGCCGGGAACGGTTTATTTTATTGATGCGGAACCAGGCTTCTACGAAACTTTTGGCATACGTTTCCTGGCGGGAAAACCTTATGTTGCCCGCAATGAAGAAACCGCGGGCAGGCATATCATCATCAACCAGGCCATGCTCAGCATGCTTGGAATCACTTCGCCCGGTGATGCTATCGGGCGGGAACTGGCATATGCGGGCAGCACAGACGGCTATCGTATGAAAATAGAAGCTGTCGTTGCTAATTTTCATATCGAAAGTCTAAAAGAACCAGCGCGCCCTACCCTCTACTTCTGTTTGCCCGATGTAGGCAATGGCTATATCTCAATGAAGATTGATGCAACAAACACGCGGCCTGTAATAGCAATGCTTGAACAGGCATGGAAAAAAACATTTCCCGAAAGCCCCTTTGAATACTGGTTTTTGAGCGAGCAATTTGCCCGGCAATACACAGCGGAGTCTCAGCTAAATACCGTTTTCGTATTGTTTGCAATACTGGCCATTTTCATTGCCTGTCTTGGCTTATATGGCATAGCGACTTATGCCATTTCCCGGCGTACAAAAGAAATTGGTATTCGTAAAGTATTGGGAGCTTCAATATCGGGTATTGTACAATTGTTGTCTAAAGAATATGTCATAATGATTATGCTGGCAATTATTGTTGCCGCGCCCATAGCATGGTTTGCAATGAATAAATGGTTGCAGGGTTTTGCATACAGGATAAATATCAGCTGGTGGATGTTTGTTGTTGCCGGTTTGGCTGCTTTGGTAATTGCGCTCATCACCGTGAGCTTGCAGGCAATAAAAGCAGCCATCGCGAATCCGGTGAAAAGCCTGCGAACGGAATAACGTTGAACGTTTAACGTAAAACGTCCAGCGTTAACCCTTGAATTTCTTTCATCTGTTTATAAAAATCCTGCTGACTTTCAACTGCTACGCCAACTTCAAAAGAACAAAATAACTGCATTTCCTGTGAATGAATGGTACAGCCAAATCGTTTCAGTATTGTCATTACTTCATTCATTTTTGTATAGTCAAACTGCAGCGTATAATTCTTTTCCACCGCTTTTCTAACGGCGGGCGTTACCTGCAAAGTGAGTGAAGCTGTCGTCTTATATGCATTGATCAGACCGGGTATGCCGAGCATCGTTACGCCGTAATACCGTACAACAATAACCAGAATATCTGTCAGACCCTTACTGTCTATTTGCCCAAGAATCGGTCTGCCTGCAGAGCCGGAAGGCTCCCCATCATCACTGGCACGATATTCATTTCCTTCGAGCCCAATCCGATAAGCAAAACAGTGGTGGGTTGCTTTCGCATGTTCCTTCTTAATATCAGTTATCAGCTTCTTGAAATCAGCAACTGATTTTACCGGGAAAGCATAACCGATAAACCGGCTGCCGCGATCTTCAAAACCGGCAGTTCCTGTGGTCTCGATTGTTTGATAATGGGTGGGTTGACTCATATCCTTGTACTTCAAATCGCGTGGTTCCCGCCGGGTTCAAAATAGTCTATTTGGTCATCTCCAAGAATCTCCTGATGAATATGAAGAAATCCGGCTTGTACCGGAGCACTAATGCCGGAACCGGCAAAAGTTTTTGTGGCTGTAATTGTCCGGGCTTCATCCCATGTGCCAGCAGCTATAAACCTGTTCAATGTATCCGCACCCCCTTCGATTAAAACACTTTGAATATTCCGGAGATAGAGATTATCACATAACTCGCTGATAAAATCAGCTGTATCGCTGAGCATGATCCATTCTCCATGAAAATTTTTATCAGAACGCGAATTGTTGAAAATAACAGTTTCACTTTCGCCATTGAACACCCGAAGATCCAGGGGCAGTCTGCATTGCGGATCCAGTACTATCCGTACGGGATTTTTTCCTGGCCATAATCTTGTTGTAAGTAGGGGATCATCACGAAGAGCTGTATTTGCTCCTACGAGGATAGCGGCCTCTTCAGCCCGCCAGCGATGTACAAGCAAATTTGTTGCCTGGCCTGATATCATTAATCGCTTATTAGTATCCCCGATGATTCTGTCAGCGGTCTGAGCCCATTTCAGAATGATATAAGGTCTTTTAGATTGATGGAATCTGAAAAATCTCCTGTTGATTTCCCTCGCTTCCCTTTCAAGAATTCCTGTAGTGATCTCAATTCCCGCACGCTGTAATTTTTCAATTCCCTTTCCGTCAACCTCCGGAAAAGGGTCCCTCACCCCGATCACTACTTTTCTGATATTATTTTTTATGATGAGGTCGGCACATGGGGGAGTTTTGCCGAAATGCGCACAAGGTTCAAGCGACACATAAATTGTCGATTCAGGGATCAGCGATTTATTTTCAGCAGCAACAGAATTAAGGCAGTTTACTTCTGCATGTGGTCCGCCATTTTTTTCGTGGTATCCTTCACCAATAATGCGGTCCTGATAAACAAGCACGGCGCCAACCATTGGATTCGGTGCTGTATTACCAGCTCCTGCTGCTGCAAGCTGCAGACAACGGTGTATGTATTGTTCATGCTGATTCACGGATTGCAAAGGAACGAATTAGAAACTGACCTGCAAATTAATCAGGGATTGATGAATGCAGAGATCATGCGGTCTTTTCCCTGCATATCTTTTTTTAGTTCAGTATGATGAAACCCTTTATCACGAAGCACCTGCATTACTTCATTGGCATACTGCTCATGAGTTTCAAAAAACAATGCAGCGCCAGGCTTTGCAGAAGAAATGAAATAATCGGCGATTTGTCTATAGAACTGAAGCGGATCTTCGCTATAAACAAAAAGAGCTTTATGCGGCTCGTACCTGAGTACATTCGGATTCATTTCAGATTGGTCTGTCAGCGGGATATAAGGTGGATTACTAATAACAAGATCAAAATCCCTGAGTGCAGAACCTGATTCCGTATCAGCAATATCAACCAGACTGAAATTAATTTCTGTATTGTGAAATTCTGCATTTTTTCGGGCAGTAGCCAATGCAGCTTCGCTTATGTCAATTGCGCATACCTCCGCTTCCGGGAAAAATTTTTTCAATGAAACCGCAATACATCCACTGCCCGTCCCGATGTCAATCACTCTTTTTCCATTAATATTGCCGTGCTTTCTCAGCCAACCTACCGCCCAGTCGACCAGCTCTTCTGTTTCGGGTCTTGGGATAAGTACACTTTCGTCAACAAAGAATTTCATTCCTGCAAACCAGGTTTCTCCAAGCACATACTGCACAGGCCGGTACTCCACCAGTTCGTGAATGTATTTGTCAAAAAGTTCAGATTCAGTTTCAGATAATTCAATTTCACCATTGGCCAGTATCCCTGAACGGTCAAGACCGGTAAGTTTTTGCATAACTATAAAGCTGATATTGGCAGCTTCACGGGCTTCATAAATTTCTGTCAATGATTTTCGCAGGAGCTGCTGTGCAGCTTTCAGTGTCATGAAGCGAATTTAGGAAACTATCGCAACCTTTGAAGATTGATCCGGAAGCGGGATCAGTTTTTATCCACAGAAAGAACGGTACGGGCGCCAAGCTCACGTGCAATGCGCATTACAGCGACCACATCATCAAGAGGTACTGTTTTATCTGCATTGATTACAATAGTAGGTATATCAGTTTTTTCTTTTTTTATGGCTGGAAGCAATGCTGATTTCAGTGAATCCAGTGAAACCCTGGTAGTGCCTACATAGTACATCTGATTCTGTGCTACCGAAACAACCACATTCTGTTTCGCCTTTGTATCACTCTTGCTCTTGGGTTGTGAGAGTTTAATCACATTGGGATTGGCCAGTGTGGAAACAATCAGAAAAAACATGAGAAGGATGAACAGAATATCATTCAGTGCATCTGTAAAAACTTCTGTTTCGCCCCGGAACTTTTTTCTTATCCGCATAATGTTTACCTCGTTGGTTCCTGTAAAATATCCAGAAAATCCGCTGCTGCTACTTCCATCTTATTGGCCGTTTTGTCAATCTGCGTATGCAGATAACTGTGAGCCAGGAAGGCCAGCAATCCGATGAGCAAACCGGAAATAGAAGTAACCAGTTTTACATAAAGTCCTCCGGCAATCGTATTTAAAACAAACTCGCCGGTTGTATTGATATCAAAAAATAACTGCATCAGTCCGGCCAGTGTACCGATAAAACCAAATATCGGAGCAGCCCTTGCGATCACTGAAAGCACACTCAGATTTCGCTCCAGGTTATACATCTCAAGCTGAGCCACGTTTTCCATACTCCGTTCAATTGCATCAATCGGTTTGCCGATGCGTTGTAAACCTTTATCGATTATACGTGCAACAGGATGATTTGTATTGCGCGTCATTCCGCGCGCAGCAGAAATATTTCCATTAACAATATGATCACGAATGATCATCATAAAATTCTGATCCACTTTGCCGGCTTTACGAATCGCAATATTTCTTTCAAAAAAGAAAAATATCGCAGTAACAAACATAAGACCCAGCGGAATCATTAACGGACCACCCGACTTAAGAATATCCCACAAATGCATTTCCTTAGGAGGCGTAATTGCTTGCGCCGCAGTAGTAAGAGAATCCGTTGCTTTGTTGGCTGTAGTAATCACCTGCAAAAACCATCCTGGCATATATAGATTTTTTTTATCGCGTGATGATGTTCAGAATATGGTATCGACTTACCCTTAACGATAAAGTTGCGCAAAGATGATTCAAAAATTGTTCCTATGGGGTATGGATTAACAAATTATATAGAAAAGGCAGGAGGCAAGAGGCAAAAGGCAAGAGGAACAGCCAGTGTGAAGTAAATAGAAAAGAACACTGAAGACATGGAGTTCAACGTTAAACGTTCAACGTTCAACGGCTGTTGACTCCCGACTCCCGACTCCCGACTAATTATCCGTTCATCTGCTCCGCCTTCATCAGCCCGATTATTTCGCGCATGGTCTTCTGCATACCATTACTGCTGCCATCAAGAAAAATAACATTCCCTTTTCCGACCTCAGCAAAATTTTTGATCGCTTCCGTCCACATACTGAAGAGAATAACATTCGTATCAAGATTGGCCTGTTTGAGTTGTTCAGCAGCTTCGGTCATACCTTTGGCAACTTCCTGACGAAACAGCGCTACACCCTGACCGCGTAGCCTTGCAGCTTCGCGTTCTGCTTCAGCAGAAATTTTAATTGCATTACCCTCGGCTTCCGCGCCTTTTGTTTTTGTAATGAGCAATGCCTGACCTTCATTTTCTGCTGCTGCTTTCAGGTTATGCGATGCGACCACGCGGCTCATACTATCGAGTATCACTTTGTCGAATGTGATATCATTGATCTGGAGATCTATCAGATGGTAGCCCCATGCTTCAAGTGAAGCATCAATTTCATCTTTTACAAAAGAAACAATTTCTCTGCGAAGGCTGAGAATTTCAGACTGACGTTTGGTGGCAACATAGGCCCGGATTGTTCCTTCGATGGTCCTTACAAGTGCCTGCATCAGGTCCTTCTCGCTGAAAAATTTAAAGGCGACCTTCTTGATCGTTTCCTAATCTTCATTCTGTACAGAAAAAAGCAACATGCTTTTGAAATACACATTGGCCTGATCCTGTGTCACAGCCTGAAATTCCAGCTCAACAGATTTATTCTGAATGCTCACGCTTCTGGAAACTCTTTCAAGAACGGGGATTTTGAAATTCAGACCGGGACGCATCATGCGCCGGTATTTGCCAAACATGGTTACAACATCAACATAACCCTGTTTCACCGTACGCAGGCCTGAAAAGGCGATAAAAACGACCAGGATAATTAAAATTAACTGTGGATTTATGATGTCCATATCACATTTTTTCCCCAAGTTAGGTTTTCCCTCCTGCTTTGCGGTTTTCTATTTGTTTGCATCAGATTTTTTTTTTAATTTAATGATCTGCCAATCTGTAGCCTTGGGACTTCAACGATTCCATTACCGGTTAAAATCTTATACCATGACCAAGGGCGACAAAATCATTCTCGGAATTTTTACCTTTCTTCCATTCCTGCTGCTCTGCATCTATTTTTTTACCATAATCGTTCTGGTTCGTGACGCTGTGCTGAGCGAAACTGTAAACATGCCATTTCCTGTTTTCGGCGATGTGCTGGGCGTGGTGATAACCGCACTGGCCCTGGGTTTACTCAGTTTCGGACTGCTTGTATATTATTTAATTCATGCCATTAATAACCAGGAGATCGATACAAACGAAAGACTACTCTGGGTTGTACTTTTTGTGCTTGCCAGTATTGCAAGTTTCCCGATTTACTGGTATATGCGCATCTGGAAAAGAAATGAAATGCTCACAATGGCAGCATCATAACCAGGCTGATTCCGGGGTTAAATGATACAGGAAAGCTCAGCTTTTCTCTGCCCATATTTTTGAAAGATGTATTACAGTTTCAACAGCTTTCTCCATATCCTGAACACTAACATATTCCTGCAGGCTGTGTAAAGCCATTTCACCCGTGAAAATATTCGGACAGGGCAATCCCAGAAAAGACAGACGTGATCCATCAGTACCACCCCGCACGGGCAACTTACGCACAGGGATACCTGCCCGGCCGATCGCTTCGGCGGCATAGCCCGTAACAGCAGGATGCAGGTCGATGATTTCTTTCAT
>JAATGW010000448.1 GCA_015654495.1 Chitinophagales bacterium | reverse complement strand
GTAAACTGTGCAACTACAAGCCCTTTTCTCAGCATGATACCTTTCATGCCTGTAGAGAAACGGCCTTTCAATACCGTAACCGGTGTAAAGGAAGACAGGACCATCGCCGGATAGATACCTGCTACCACACCGATCAGGATAGCTGCGATCAACATGTACAAAAGATATACCGGCTCACTAAAAATTCCGGTGCTGATGATCTTGCCAGCAAGCTGGTTGAACATGGGCAGGAGGGGCACACAAAGCCCTATAGAAAAAATAAGAGCTATCAAAGTGAGTACTACTGATTCTCCTAGAAACTGGCGGGCAAGTTGTGATTTTTCTGCACCTACCACTTTTCGCAATCCAACCTCCTTTGCCCTTTCTGCAGAGCGCGCTGTTGCGAGATTTATGAAATTGATGCAAGCGATAAGTAAGATGAAAACGGCGACAACCGAAAAAATGTACACGTTATTGATATTGCCCGATTTACTTCCGTTTCGCGTAGATCTCAGGTAAACATCTCTCAGTTTTTCCAGGAAGAGAGTGGCATACATCTGGTTTTTTTTCATTTCCGTGCCATTGCGTTTTTCGAGAAATGCCGGAAATTTCTTTTCGAGTGATTTTGGGTTTGTATTTGCTTTCAGTAACAGGTATGCCTGAGCGCCATAATCACCCCACTGGCTATCCAGGTTTTGTTCAATCTGCCGGGTAAGCGTAGTCATGGACAGCACCAGGTCTCCCTTGATCTGGGAATTCTCCGGAAAATCTTTCATTATTCCAGTTACTTTTACCGCATTTGCGTCGTTGCCAATTAACAACGTTTGCCCGATCGGATCTTTATCACCAAAATACTTTTTAGCCGCGGTTTCAGAAAAGACAATACTGAAAGGTTCTTTAAGAACATTATGTGGATCACCTTTTTGCAATTTAAAATCAAAAACATCAAAAAAGGCGGAGTCAGCAAAAAGAGCATGTTCCTCTTTGAATTTGATATCTCCTTTTCGAACCAGCAGATCGTCGCCTCCCGCGATACGTACAAAGGACTCCACTTCCGGAAATTCCTGCTTCACATTTGGCGCTACAGCCCAGGCTGGTCCGCCCGAATTAATTACTTCGGTAGGGGTTTTAATATCCGCTACTACACGGTAAATACGATCAGCCTTTGAATGAAATGAATCATAACTCAGCTCGAAACTTACAAATAAGAAAATCAAAAAGCTGGCAGTGATACCCACACATAAACCCAGGATATTAATTGCAGAAAATGCCTTGTGTTTCCAGAGGTTGCGGAAGGCGATTTTTAAATAATTTCTTATCATGAGATCTTAGTTGTTAGTTCATAGTTCATAGTTCATAGTTCATAGTTTTTAGTAGGTTTAACGTTCAACGTTAAACGTTGAACGTTGAACGGCTGTTTACTCCGTCCGCAAACTCTTCACCGGATTCGCACCTGCTGCTCTCATCGTTTGGAAAACAATAAGTGCCCCGGTTACCAATCCAATTAAAGCCACACTTGTTATAAAAGGAATTACAGTAAGATCTATTCTATACACATAATCATTCAGCCAATGTTGCATAATCATATAAGCCAGTGGAGCCGCCACCAGCCCGGAAATAACAATAACAACCATAAACTCCCTTACAAAGAGGCCAATAATTCCGGGAACAGATGAGCCTAATATTTTCCGTATTCCGATTTCCTTAGTCCTGCGATGCAGGCTGAGTGCAATGAGTCCAAGAACACCAAGTAAAACAATGATCATGGATAAAATGGTTGCAATAAGAGAGGCCTGCTTCAGCTGAAGTTCAGACTGGTATAATTTGCTCAGGCTTTCTTCCATGAATTTGTATTCAAAAGGCTTTCCTGGCATCAGCTGATTCCATTTCTGTTGCAGTGCGGTAATAGAATTACCTACAGAACCAGGCTGGATCTTAAAACTGATCAGCCGGTACATATTGGTAAGTCTTAGTTGCATAAATGTAACCGGCTGAATGGCTTTCTGCATGGATTCAAAACGAAAATCCTGCACTACCCCTGACACCGTGGCGGTAAATCCGGTAAAACCACCTATACGTAACTGTTGGCCAATGGCCTCTTTTGGAGTCCACCCAAAGGCTTTTGCCTGTGTTTCGTTGATCACAATTTTTGAGGAATCTGTAACCGTTCCCGGCTCACCAAAAAACTCTCCGGCTTTCAATTTTATTTCAAATGTTGATGCGAAATAATCATCGCACATGAGCATTTGTGAAGAAAATGCAGAGGTTGAGTCGCCACCTTCCTTATAAACCGGTATAGAGCCCGAACTGTTGCCATCATTGATTTCATAGGAAACTGTTGCTGATTTCACAACCGACATACGGGAAAATTGCTGGCGGATCGTTTCTATTTTCTGCGTTCCTTCCGGTGTCCAGTCACGCGAAACAGCAGCACTTATTATATACTCTTTAGTATAGCCAAGATCTTTGTTAAAAAAATAGTTTATCTGGCGACTGATGATAATTGCACCGGCGAATACGATTGTTGCAGTTCCAAATTGGATAGCGATCAGGGATTTTCTAAGCCATACATTTTCTTTCACAGCAGTGAGTTTGCCTTTCAGAGATTCAACCGACTTAAGTGAAGAAAGCACAAATGCAGGATAAAAACCTGCTGCAATGCCCAACATAATAATGAACAGGGAAAGGATGCCGGTAAAATACAAGGGAAATTCATTGAGCCCAGGTATCTCCATCCGAAGTTGTTTCCTGAAGAAATCACCCGTAACGAGATATATGACAAGGGAAAGAACTGTAGCAAGCAAAACCAGCAAAACGGATTCTGTAAGGAATTGTATTATTATCTGCTTTTTGAGTCCACCCATCACTTTACGGATTCCGATTTCACGCATTCTGCGGGAGGCACGACTCACAGACATATTAATAAAATTGATCACCGCCATCAGAAGAATAAAAAATGCAATGCCCGATAAAGCATAGATCATCTTTTTGACAAGCCCGTTATCTGCCTGCAGATAGTAATATTTCAGCGAAGCAAGCTTTGGTCGCATATTCTCCGCCATAAACGGAAGAGCATTTATTTTAACCAACTCCTGGATAGGTTTGTCCAATGCCTCCGGACTCACACCCGGCTGAAGTTCAATATAACTGGGAATAGAAGGGTTTTGCCATGACATATTACGTCCGAAAAAATCAAGATTTTTTTCCGAAATGAAAATATGGTTGTTGTTATTGGTGTTGATCCTGGTTATTGAATTCTTTCCGGGAACTTCCATTACACCCGTGACCGAAAAATCTTTTTTACCACCCGAAAAGTTTTCCACTGTGAGTGTTTCACCGACTACGTCAGTTTTCCCGAAGTATTTGATTGCAATATCAGTGGAAATAATAACTGAATAAGTACCATCAAATACCGTATTTACATTGCCATATTTCAGTCTGAAACCATACATACTGAACATGGTGCTGTCGCAGATCTGTAACCCTTCACGGAACACTTTGTCGCCCCGGGATATATTAGAAGTAATCCCATCCCAGCGGTAATAGTTAGCAACCAGCGATGGGTATTTTTCCTTCAATTCCCTGGCAAGCGGTCCCAATGTGGTGATCTCGAGACCCTGATTGGCTTCCTTCCATTTGCTGATAATGATATACTGCCTGTCTGCATTTTTCAGACTGCGGTTTACCTGGTATTCATTCCACACAAAGGCACCGATTATCAGTGTAAATGAAATACCGGTAGCCAGACCAATGATATTAATTGCGGTAAACCCTTTTTGTTTATATAAGTTCCGCCAGGCGAGTTTCAGGAAGTTGGAAAACATTTAAAGTTTTTAGTTTTTAGTTCTTAGTTGTTAGTTAGACAGTAGACAGAAGACGGGAGACAGTAGGGAACAGCCAGTTCATAGTTCACAGTTCATAGTTCACAGTTCACAGTTCATAGTTCATAGTTCTCAGGAGGTTGAATGTTGGACTCCTGTTTGCTTTTGCCTCTTGTCTTTTGCCTACTTCGACCTTCGTACTTCGGCCCTCGTACTTCATTACTCACTTTTAAGTACATCTACTGGTTTCGTAATCACTGCTTCTCTTACTTTCAATGCTACCGTTAACATGACGATGATCAGTACAACAAAAAACGAAAGCCAAACGGTTGTTATACTCACCCCGCTATTAATTCTGAAAATGGAATCCATTAATAACCTTGTGAGCGCCACTCCGGAAAAACAACCAATCGCTGATGCAGCCAGAAAAACCCAGAAATAGCCTTTGTTCATAATGACCACAATATCTTTGAGCGATGCGCCAACCACTTTCCTTATCGCTATCTCGCGCATTTTTTTCAGAAGGGTAAGTGAAATCAAAGCAAAAAAACCGGTAGCAGTTAAAAGCATTGATATCAGTGCAAACCAGAAAAATATAGTTGTGACACTTTCATTTACCCTTGTAGTTTGAGCACTCACTTCGTCCTGGAAATATCCGTTGAATGGTTTCATCGGAAATAATTTTTTCCAGATGGCTTTTGTCTGATCAAAAGCTGAGAGCATTGAGCCCTGTTTTGAACGGATAATCAGATCAGTGAATTTCTCAGGCTTCACCAGGTTGAGTGCAACAGGTTCAACAGGATCGAATAAACTATTAGCGTGGAAATCTTTAAGCACGCCAAGCACAGTGTATCTGGTGGTGTCAATCTGAATTGATTTACCCAATACTTCTTCATTGTTCCAGCCAAACTGAAAAGCCATTTTTTCAGTAACCAGAATTGCCTTATTGTAATCTGCTTCGCCTTCAGGATTAAAGAGCCTGCCTGAAGCTAGTTTCAACTGCATCGTTTTTATATAGTCCGGTCCTACCGACATAAACACAGTCTGCTTTTTGATATTCTTTGCTTCTGAAGTGAGATTCCTGTATTGAAAACCGATATGGTGACGTGTTCCGCTCATTAATTCAATACCCGGAAGAAGAGCGATTTCATTGTGCAGTGCATGAAACTGAGAGGAATCAGAAAGTGAGATCCCGAAGAGGTTGTTTTTTGCATAACCATAATCGTAGTCGCGTTGAAACAAAGCATTTCTATAAAACCCCGCGCTCGCTATTACAGTGATAAATGCAATAATGATCTGCAGGCCCAGGAGGATACGCGAGAACAGGTTGTTGCCGCCGAATTTGACAGATCCGCGGAAAATTTCTGTTGGATTATACCTGCTCACATAAAATGCCGGATACATGCCTGCCACCAATGTAACGGCTGCCAATACTGCCAGAATAGTGAACTGGAGGGTAGCATCGGACAGGTAATTGGCCTGAATATTCAGAAAAAACATTGCATTGAATTCCGGCAACCACCAATTATTAAAGATAACAGACAGCAGAATGCCGACCAACACGATGAAAGCACATTCAAACAATTGCTGCTGAATAATTCCTGCTTTGGTTCCGCCCATTACTTTGCGGATACCCATTTCTTTCAGTCGCTTATTGGAACGTGCAACAGTTGTATTGGCAAAGTTGAGGCAGGCAGACAATAAAATCAGAATGGCAAGTACCAGCGGACCAATTGCCGCTGCATCATCCGGCGGTTCTAACAATGAATTATTTTCCAATGCCTGATTGCTCATCTGTGCCAGTTTTGTCATCGGCATAACCACTAATGATTCTAATTTGAAATCTTTCCGCACCTCATTCTGATGAGCTATATATTTCGATAGCTCTTTGTTCATTCTAACTGCTGCGGCAGGATCCGTTACTTTTATAAAGGATGCATCAGTAAAATACCCCCAGTCTTTATTAGTAAGTATTGAACCATCGGGCCGGCGGAAATTGGACAGATCAGTCATTACCTCAAAATTGATGGTGGAATTAAGTGGCGGATCCTTCAGGATGCCAATAACGGTCATAGGCATCCGAAAACTTTCTGCTGAATAAAATTGTAATGTCTTCCCGATCGGGTCTTCTTGGCCGAAATATTTTTTTGCGGCCGCTTCAGAAAGCACAACTGAAGAAGCATGATCAATTTTATTGGAAACTTTT
>JAATGW010000114.1 GCA_015654495.1 Chitinophagales bacterium | reverse complement strand
CACATGGTGAAGATTATCTCTCTGAAGTGTTTCCCGGCAATAAAACTGACAAAGCTGAAGGACAATCCATATTTGTACTCACAAAACAAACAGGAGCATTAAGTGAAACAGACGTGCAGGAACTTAACCTGCAGGTCCGTACCATTTTTGCACATAATTGTACAAGCTGCCATGGAGAAGCAAAATCAAAAGGCGATCTGAGACTCAATTCAAAAGAAAATGTTTTCGCAGGAGGAGAGAACGGCCCGGTGATTGTTCCAGGTAGTCCTGATAAAAGTGAGTTGATGCGAAGAATTGAGCTGCCGCGAAGCCATAAGGAAGCCATGCCTTCGAAAGGAAAAGCCCTAAGCAAGCAGGAGATCGGGACTATCGAATACTGGATCAGAAAAGGCGCACCATGGCCTGAAGGCGAACTCAAAAGTATTTACAGGGTCGCGGCGCTGGAACCGCGTATGCCCGCTATTCCCCCGTCCGTTAGCGGACTGGAGTCACCCATTGATCTTTTCGTAGATCAATATTTCAGTAAACACAAAATAAACTGGAACCGAAGAGTTGATGATCGCATATATATCCGAAGGGTTTATCTGGATATTATTGGGTTGATACCTCCGCCCGATTCTGTAGATGCATTCATCCGCAATCCCAATCCCGGAAAGCGGGAATTGCTGGTAACGGCCCTGCTCAACCGAAATGATGAATATGCACAACATTGGCTGACATTCTGGAATGATGCTTTGCGGAATGACTATACTGGCCCGGGATATATCACCGGTGGCCGTTTCGACATAACGAAGTGGTTATACAATTCCCTTCGCGACAATAAACCCTATAATATTTTTGTAAAAGAACTGATCAGCCCTGATAAAGACTCCAAAGGGTTTATCAAAGGAATTACATGGAGGGGAACTATAAATTCAAGCCAGACTACTTCAATGCAGGCAGCGCAAAATGTGTCACAGGTCTTTCTTGGACTGAATCTGAAATGCGCTTCATGCCACGACAGTTTTGTTAACGATTGGAAACTGGAAGATTCCTATGCTTTTGCTAATATCTTTTCCGACAGTTCACTCGAGATTAACCGCTGTGATAAGCCAACAGGAAAAATGGCCGGTACCCGGATTTTATTTAAAGAACTGGGACAGATTGATACGAATGCACTAACGGCCGATAAAATGAAACAGCTGGCTGATTATCTTACACAACCCAAAGATGGAAGACTGTACCGAACACTGGTAAACAGGATATGGGCACAACTGATGGGGCGCGGCATTGTTGAGCCCGTAGATGAAATGGATAAGGAACCCTGGAGCCAGGACCTGCTTGACTGGCTGGCTTCGGACTTTGCCGAAACCGGATATGATATCAAAAAGCTGATTTATAAAATTGTTACATCAAAAACATACCAACAACCTTCTGTTGGCCTAAAGGACTATGAATCGATCGTATCATCCGATTATGTATTCACAGGTATGTTACGGAGAAGGCTAACTGCCGAACAGTTCACGGATGCTGTGAGTAAATCACTGGAACCCTTATATGGCGACAGTGTAATTGTTTATAAACTTTTGCCGAAAGGCGTTAAGGAGTATATTCCGTTTCCGCGCGCGGTATTGGTAAGGAATGACGCTTATCTCACTGCACTCGGCCGGCCAAACCGGGAAACAGTTTCCACCAGTCGTATTTCGCAGGCGAGTTTGCTTCAGGCCCTTGAACTTACCAATGGCGAACGATTTAATAATGCTTTAAAAACAGCGGCGATAAAATGGAAGCAGTTGTATCCTGAAAAAGAAAAGATGATCACTGAAATATATCGGAACACATTGGGAAGAAAGCCCACAATGGCAGAGCAGGATCTGGCGGTAAAATTATTAGGCGATTCGCCGGGTGAAGCTGCAGTGCAGGACTTTCTATGGGCGATTACTTTGCATCCGGAATTTCAGCTTATTTATTAGACCTTAAGGGGTACGATCTACGTTAAACTTTAAACGAAGAACATGATAGATATTTGTCGCACCTACGGCGCTCTTATAAAATAACAATTTTTTTTCGCCGGGTTTGCACCCGGCGCTACAATATTCACCGTTCCTACGGAACTGAAAACTGCCAATGACTGGCTGTTATCCTTCTTACAACCTGGTTCTCAATTCACCCTACAAAATATCTAAGTAGGGCCAGCTGATTAAGTCATATGAGGTAAGATTTTGTATTTTGATGAAAATCTTGTTCCTGTTTAAATTCGACAATGTCATTAGTAAAACGCTCTTATTACCGTTCCTTTCCGCCTTTAACGGCTTACCGTCTATCTGTTATAAATATCATTGTCGTTGAGTTTGGAATGAGGTATACGGGAATACGGAAAGAGCGCCTGCCCGACACAGCGCAGCGACGGCGGGGTAATGAAGAAACGGGAAATTTATCTGCAGCCATGCAAGGGTTTTCATCCGTTTTAGCCGAAAGGCTTGCAGTTAAAATATGAATTTATCGTAAGATCCGTAACTGATAAGTATTCTATTTCAAACAGCAGGCCCTAAGTAGGGACATGAATACAGCAAATCATTTTACTCTTCTCCCAAACAATTGTCTGGCAGTATTTTTCTTTTACGACATCCGTTGACATACTAAATGAATATTCCTTTAAAGGACATGGAAAATCATTTTGTTTTCAGCGCGGGTGTTGGGCTATAGCCCATTCTTTCCATTATCAATAAACCCCCAGCAGAAGCCGGGGGCTATTGAAATTTCATATATTGCGCCGTAAAAAACATTTTTTGCCTTTTGCCTGAAAGAGCTAGAGAAAGAGCTAGAGCTAGAGAAAGAGAAAGAGAAAGAGCTAGAGCTAGAGAAAGAGTAACAGAAAACAGAAACAGGTAGAGCACTTAGGCACCAAACCTCCAAACGCCGGCTGTTCCCCTTTTGCCTCTTGCCTGAATCAGAAAGAGCAAGAGCTAGAGAAAGAGAAACAGAAAACAGATAAGAGCGTTTAGGCTTCTAATCTCCAAACGAAAGTAGAACATTAAAACCCACACTAATACCGACTTTCAACTGAACGTTTGACGTTGAACGTTAGACGTTAAACGGCTGTTCCCTCTCGCCTTTTGCCTTTTGCTCCCAGTTTCCAGTTTCTAGATTCCAGATTCCAGTCACGACTCCCGACTCCCGACTAATCCCATCCTCCCCCCAATGCCTTATAAATATTGACTTTCGCCTGCATCTGCTTCAATTTAATTTCCACCAGGTCAATTGTAGACTCCAGAGCCTCACGTTGTGTTAAGAGCACTTCAACATAATCTGCCCTTGCGGATTTAAAAAGACTGTTTGAAATAGTTGTGGACTGAGTCAGAATTTCAACTTCTCTCGATTTCGTTTCATAGCTTTTTGTGAAATTGTTCATTCTGGACAACTGATTAACAACTTCGATATGGGCATTTAATATGGTACGCTCATAGTTATAAATCGCCTGGATCTGTTTGGCATTCGCGTTAATATACGTGGCCTTTATGGCGTTTTTATTTACGAGTGGTGCTACAAGATCTCCAGCTAAATTGTATAAAAGCGATTCCCAATTTAATAAATAAACAGGATTAAAAGCCTGAAAGCCTACTCCTGCTGTAAGCCTGAACGAAGGATAAAAATTCGCTTTGGCAACTTTTATATCCAGTTTGGCTGCTGCAAGTTCCAACTCGGCCTGCCTTATATCAGGCCTGTTCACGAGCAACTGAGAGGGAATACCTGTACTAACTGCATCAAGCGCAATGTTGTTAAAAGACGCTGAATTTCTCGAAACAGGCTGTGGAAATTTTCCTGCTAAAAAATTAATTTTATTTTCTGTTTCAATAATTTTTTGCTGGATCTCATACTGAAGATTTTTGGTATGAAGCAGTTGTGCTTCAAATCTGTTTACCGCCAATTGAGTAACCTTCGCAGACTCTTTCTCCAGTTTTATGATCTGCAGTGCATTGCTTTGAAGTTCCATATTCCTTTGCACGATAGCCAGCAGATTATCAAGTGCCATCAATTCATAATAGGAACTGGCTATTTCGGCAATGAGGTTGGTTACCATAAAGTTTCTGCCCTCAATAGTTGCAGAGTATCGCAGGATTGCAGCCTTTTTAGCATTCCTCAATTTTTTCCATACGTCAAGTTCCCAGGAAGCAAATGCACCAAACATCAGGTCCGGCAAAGGTTTGGGAAATGCTTTTCCAGGTTTAATCTCAAGGTTCTCCTCCACCGCGCCATTTCTGGTATATGCGCCTGATTTATCGATACCAAGACCAGCTCCAATATTTACAAACGGCATGTACTCCCCTTTTCTAGCCATAATTTCATTCCTGCTGATCTCGATTTCCTGCAGCGTGATATTGAGTTCCTGATTGTTTTTTAAAGCCGTGTCAATTATCGCAATCAGGTTAGGGTCGGTGAAATATTCCCGCCATTTAATTTTTGCAGAGTTGGCGGTATCCTGTGAGTCGTTATAACCTGCGGGAACAGTTTTGTTTTCCTGTTTGGTTGTTAACTCAGGCGTTTTACAAGCCCAAAATAAACACAGGAAGAAAACAAAAGCAGCGTATCTAGTCAATATTTTCTTTCTCATTTCTATTTCTGATTCTTGAGATTAATTTTTTGATTTTGTTTATCAGCGCACGATCGGAATGACTTTCTACAAAGTCTTCACTCAACGGGTTTTCATCTTCATCCTTGATGAGTTTTCTGCCAGCGGCCAGTTTTCCGAAGATGTAGTAAAGACCAGGCACTATGATAACTCCGAAAATGGTTCCGAATAACATTCCACCGAGCGCAGAAGCGCCAATCGTTCTGTTGCCCACGGCTCCGGGGCCGGTAGCAACAACCAATGGAATCAGGCCGGCTACAAACGCAAAGGAAGTCATCAATATCGGGCGGAAACGCACCTTAGATCCTTCGATTGCCGCCTCAAGAATACTGGCGCCCTGCTGGTGTTTCTGAACAGCAAATTCCACAATCAGAATCGCGTTCTTTCCTAACAATCCAACAAGCATGATCAGGCCCATCTGTGCATAAACATCATTCGCTAATCCCATCACTTTTAATAACATGAAGGTTCCGAATATCCCGACAGGAAGCGACAACAATACAGCGAGCGGTATAATGAAACTTTCGTACTGGGCAGCCAGTACAAAATAGACAAACACTAAAACCACGAGGAAAATGAAAAGCGCTTCGTTACCTCGTGCCGCCTCATCGAATGAAAGTCCTTCCCATGCAATATCATATCCCTGCGGCAAACTCTTCGCAACCTCTCTTATAGCATTGATTGCATCAGCACTTGTATAACCCCGCGCAGGAATACCCTTGATAGAGGAGGAAGTATAGAGGTTAAAACGTGTTATTTCATTTGGCCCCTGCGTTTTCCGCATCGTCATAAATGCAGAATAGGGTACCATTTCACCGTGATCATTCTTAATAAACAGATTCAGAATGTCACTTGGTAATTTTCTGAATTCAGGTGCTGCCTGTGTATACACTTTAAAAAAAGTGTTGAATCTTACAAATCCCTGTTCGTAAGAACTACCAAACAAAATGTCCAGGTTCTCCATCGCCTTGCCGATGGAAACACCTTTTTGCATGGCCAGTTTATTATCAATCACCAATTCATACTGCGGATAGTTGGCAGCAAAAAACGTGAACAGACCAGTCAGCTCTTTCCGCTTCTGCAAAGCAGCCATGAACTCTTTATTCAGCTTGTCAAATTCCTGGTAATCAACAGTGGTATTCTTATCCAGCAAACGCAGAGAAAATCCATCCGATGATCCATAACCAGGTACAGCCGGAGGTTCAAAATATTCTACCACCGCTCCCAGATCTTTTGTTTTTTCCTCTAACTCTTCAATAACCTCTTTCACTGAATGATGACGCTCTGACCAGTCTTTCAGGTTGATCAAACATGTACCGGCATTGGAGCCACGGCCTTCAGTTAAAATTTCGTAACCCGCAAGTGAGGAAACAGACTGGATGCCATCCACTTCTTCTGCAATCTTCTGAAGTTTTCTGGCCACATCATTTGTTCTTTCCAACGTAGCTCCGGGAGGCGTCTGAATAATTGCATAGATCATTCCCTGATCTTCATTAGGAATGAATCCTGCAGGAAGGGTTTTATTTACAGCAAAAATTCCAATCGAAAAAATGATCAATATGCCATAGGTGATAACTCTGCGACCAGCAATCAGTCTCAGCAAACCCGTATACTTACCTGTAACTTTTTCAAACTTATTATTGAACCAGTCAATAAACATATTTACCGGTGTTTTCCTTCTTCGCCTTCCATGCGGATTCTTCAGAATCATTGCACAGAGAACCGGCGTTAGCGTAAGTGCAACAACTCCGGAAAGGACTATCGAACTGGCCATCGTTATGGAAAACTGGCGGTAAAAGATACCTACGGGACCAGACATGAATGATACCGGAATAAACACCGCAGTCATCACCAATGTAATCGCGATAATAGCTCCGCTGATTTCACCAAGCACTTTCCTCACTGCCTGGAAGGGTGACAAATGTTCGTCGTGCATTTTTGCATGTACTGCTTCCACCACAACGATGGCGT